>NZ_DBFNWJ010000025.1:0-72409 GCF_048426865.1 Candidatus Allofournierella merdipullorum | reverse complement strand
AGGAGAAAGAGAATGGAAAAATCTGTGGCGGCCGTGGGCTTTTGCTGCGCGGACGTGTATGAAAAGCTGAACAAATTCTACCCCACTGGCAACGGTGTGGACTGGGGCGTGCACCTGGCCCGCATGGGCGTGCCCACCAGCGTGGTGAGCGTGGTGGGCACCGACAGCTATGGCGAAAAGATGAAAGAGGCCCTGGCGGCGGAGGGCATCGACATCTCCCACCTGCGCACCGAGCCCGGCGACACCTGCAAGATGATGATGGACCTGAAAAACGGCACCGACCGGGTGCACCTGGAGGAGATCGAAGGCGTTATGGCGGACTACGCCCTCACCGATGAGGAATTCGAGTTCGTGGCTGGCCACACCATGCTGCACACCGATCTCTTCGGCAAGGTGCTGGACCGTCTGCCCGACTGGAAGGCCCGGGGCGTGCAGGTGGTAATGGACTTCTCGGTGTTCAGCGAGGACCCGGAATATCGGTGCGAAACGCTGTTCCCCTATGTGGACTATGTCTTTCTCTCCTACGACGGCAAAAAGGACGAGCACATCAAGGAGTGGGTGAAGAAGATCCAATCCTACGGCCCCAAACTGGTCACCGCCACCATGGGCGAGCTGGGCAGCATCTGCTACGACGGCACCACTCTGTATGAGTACGGCATCGTGCCCACCGAGGTGGTGAACACCGTGGGCGCGGGCGACAGCTACATCGCCGGCTTTACCTACGGCATCCTGAACGGGTGGAGCGTGCCGGAGTGCATGAAAAAGGGCGCGGAAGTTTCCAGCGCGGTGGTGGCCCGGTTCGAGCCGTACTAAGTGTGGGAAAACACAGAGGGAGGAAAACGACTTTGCTGATCGACATGCACATCCACCCCATCTTTTACGGCCCCATCTGCGGGGACGAAAAGGAAGTGGCCTTCCGGGGCGACACCTTCGGGGTATGGAAACAGGGACCCATGGAGTTCGACGAGCTGTTTGCCGAGTGGGACGTCTGCGGGTTGACCCAGGCGGCGCTGCTGCCGCTGGACGTGACCACCACCGCCGGCGGCTGGGTGGTGAACAACGACCAGGTGGAGGCACTGTGCAAACTCCACCCGGACAAATTCTACGGGTTTGCCAGCGTGGATCCCCACCGGGCGGATGCGCTTGAAGTGTTGGAACGTGCCTTTCAACAGCAGGGGCTGCAGGGGCTGAAACTGAACCCCGCCAAACAGCGGTTCGACCCGGCAGACGAAAGGATGGAGCCCATCTACGCTTTGTGCGAGCGGGAGAACAAACCCATCATCTTCCACGCGGGCCTCTCCTGGGAGCCCAACGCTCCCAGCCGCCATGCCCACCCGCTGGCCTTTGAAGAGGTGGCCATCCGCCACCCGGACCTGCGCATCTGCCTGGCCCATTTTGCCTGGCCCTGGGTGCGGGAGATGGTGATGCTGATGATCAAGTATCCCAACGTCTACACCGATACAGCCCTGCTCTATGTGGATTCCCCCGAGGAGCAGATGATGGAGCTGTTCACCAAAGACATGGGGCCCATGTGGTTCGAGCGGTGTTTCCCCCGGCAGGTGATGTTTGGCTCCAACGGGCCCCGCTTCCGCGCCTTCAAACTCAAGCGGGCGCTGGACAAGGTGCCCATGCGGGAGTTTGCCCGGGAGAATCTTTACTGGAAAAATGCGCTGCGTTTTCTCAGCGGCGGGGAGGTGTGAGCCATGGTCGTGCTGAAGACCATCCGGCACTTGAGCAAGGATGTGGAGGAGTATTTCAACATCACCCAACAGGTGCATGACATCGTGCGTCAGAGCGGTGTGAAAAACGGCCTTGTGGCTGTCATCACCGCCCACACCACCACCGGCATCCTGGTGAACGAGGCGCTGCCCTGCGTGGAGGCGGACATCTCGGAGATGCTGGAAAAAACGGTGCCGCTGGAGGCGCCCTATCTCCATGCTCATTTCCTGCCCACCTACGGCGCTACCAGCAACAACTCCCAGGGCCACCTGAAAAGCGTGCTCACCGGAAACCACTGCCTGTTCCCCGTCATCGACGGCGAGATCGTCTGCGGCGGCGCCCAGGACATCTACCTGGCGGAGTTCGACGGCCCGCAGCTGCGCAAGGTGTATGTGGAAGTGATGGGGGAGTGAGGGCTGCGTGAAAACGATTTTGTGCTTCGGAGATTCCAACACTTTCGGTTCTGTGCCCGGCACCGGAGGGCGCTATGGGCGAAAGAGCCGCTGGCCCTGCCGGATGGAGCGACTTTTGGGCGAAGAGTATGAAGTGGTGACGGAGGGCTTGCCGGGCCGCACCACCGTCTTTACCGACTACATCGAGCCGTATCGCGCGGGCATCGAGCAGATCGTGCCGGCAGTGCAGAGCCACGCACCCGACGCGGTGGTCATCCTGCTGGGAACCAACGACACCAAGGCCCGCTATCATGTGAGCGCACAAGAGATAGGTTTCGGCATGGAGGAACTGCTGCTGCGTTTGCGCACGGCGTATCCCTTTTCCGAAGCGCCGAAGGTGCTGCTTGTGGCGCCCGCGCCGCTGCGCTGCGCGCCGGGGGCCGAGTTCTCCGCCGAAAGCGTGGAGAAATCCCGGCTTCTTGCCCCCATCTTTGCGGATATTGCCCGGCGGTTCGGCTGCGCCTTTTTCAACGCGGGAGAATTCGCGGCCTTGGGGGAGGACGGCATCCACTTCACCCCGCAGGATCACGAAACGATGGCCCGGCAGGCTGCGGAAGCAGTCAAAGCGCTGTTTGACTGAAAGAAAACGTCTGTTCCGGCCTATGCCGGAACAGACGTTTTGTCAATAGAAGAATTCAGATGTTAAACACAAAGCGGCTGCCCACAATGTACTGCCGCCCGATCACCAGCGGCTTGCCCTCACCGTCCAGGAAATAGGCGTTCATGTAGAACATCGGGTCACCGGTGATGACTCCCAGATAGGACGCCTGCTCGGAGGAAGCGCGCACGATCTCCAGCGTGCAGGACACGGTGGATTCCGGCCGGCGGCCGTAGTGGCTTTCCAGATAGTCGAACAGGGAGGCATCTGCCAGGTCCTCGTAGGCGGTCAGCAGCCCTTTGAACGGTTCATAGGGAAAGAAGTTGTTCTCCAGCATGATGGGCTCGCCATCCGCCGTGCGCACACGCTGCAGATAGATCACATCCGACTCCGGGGGCAGCCCCAGAAAACGCACTTCGTCCGAGCGGGCGGGACAGCGCAGAATGTTCACCACCTGGGCGCCCGACGTCATGCCGCAGGCGCGGCAGGCTTCGGAAAAGCCCATCACGTCCTTGTCCTGGGTGATTTTGCGGATCACCTTGGGTTGGCTGACGTAGGTGCCCTTGCCCTGCTTCTTCACAAGATACCCTTCGCTGCAAAGCTCTTCCACGGCGCGGCGCACCGTGATGCGGCTCACATGGTACAGCTCCGACAATTCCGACTCGGAGGGGATCTTTTCGTCCGGGGCGTATTTGCCTTCCGTCAGGGCAGCCTTGATGTCTTCCATCAACTGCTGATACAGCGGAATCAGAGAATCCTCGTTGAGCTGAAAATCCATGGTCCGGGTTCCTGCCTTTCGCACCGCGATTTGCGGGAAGTGTTACAGTTCATATTCTATCGTATTTTGCTGAATATTTCAAGGCGTGATTGGGTAGAACGACAAATTACAGTGTAAAACTTGAAAAAAACTGGTGGATTGTGTTATAGATATGTTGTAATACGTTGTATAACGTTATGATATGATTTGGAGGGAAAACCATGTCCTTTCTCAAAGAAATGTTCAAAACAGAAAAGCCCATCATCGGCCTGCTGCATCTGAAACCGCTGCCGGGAGACCCCTTTTATGCCCCCGGCGGCAGCATGGAGGACGTGATCGCCTGCGCCCGGGCGGATCTGGACGCGCTGCAAAAGGGCGGCGTGGACGGTGTGCTGGTGACCAATGAGCTGAGCCTGCCCTATGAGAAAAAGGTGTCCGGCGTTACGCTGGGGGCAATGGGCATGGTGGTGGGAGCGCTGCGGGAGCAGTTCCGGGTGCCTTTCGGAGTGGAGGCCATCTACGACGGCGACGCCACCATGGAGCTGTGCGCCGCCACCGAGGCCGATTTCACCCGCTGTCTGTTCACCGGCGCGTGGGCAGGCGACCTGGGTCTGGTGGACCGGGACGTGGCCAAAACGCTGCGCCTCAAATCCGCCCTGCGGCTGGATGATCTGAAGCTGTTTTATTTCGTCACCAGCGAGGGCGAGGTGTATCTGAACGACCGCTCCACGGTAGACATCACCAAGAGCATGCTGTTCAACTGCCGGCCGGACGCGCTGGTGGTGGGCGGCGCGGCGGCGGGGGTAGGCCCCGGCGGCGAGTTGCTGGAGCAGGTGCGTGCCGCCGCCGGCAGGGTGCCGGTGGTGTGCGGCACCGGCTGCCGCAGGGAGACGGTGGCTCAGATCCTCAAAAACTGCGACGGCGCTTTCGTGGGCACTACCTTCAAAAAGGACGGCGTGTTCGAAAACCGCGTGGACGAGCGCCGGGTGAAGGAGTTTATGGACGCGGTGAAAGAGATGCGGGGTGATGCGTGATGCGGTATTTTATGGGGATCGACGTGGGCACCAACGAGACCAAGGGCGTGCTCATCGACCAGACCTGTGCCATCGTGGCCTTTGCCAGCCGCGGGCACGAACTGCTGAACCCCCGGCCCGGTTTTTTTGAGCACGACGCGGAGGCCACCTGGTGGGGCGATTTCTGTGCTGTTTCCCGCCAGTTGCTGCAGGAGAGCGGAGTGGCCGCCGCGGATGTGGGCTGTGTGGGCCTTTCGGCGCTGGGGTGCGACTGCGTTCCCGTGGACGCCGAGGGCACGGCGCTGTGCAACGCCATTCTCTACGGAGTGGACAGCCGCAGCCACAACGAGATCGAATGGCTCTATGACTACTACGGCAAGGAGGAGGCCGAGCGGCTCTACGGCCATGAGCTTTGTTCCTCGGACATTGCCCCCAAAATTCTGTGGGTGAAGAACAATCTGCCGGAGGTCTACGCCAAAACGGCCAAGTTCCTCACCGGCTCCTCCTACCTCTGCGCCAAGCTGACAGGGGAGTACACCATCGACCGCTATCTGGCCGAGGACTTCGCCCCGCTTTATGACCTGGAACACGACGCGGTGGACGAGGAACACTGCGGCCTTTACTGCCGTCCGGATCAGCTGGCCCGGGTGATGAACGCCACCGACATCGCCGGCTGCGTGACGGCAAAGGCGGCGGCCCGGACCGGCCTTGCCGAGGGCACCCCGGTGCTGGTGGGCACGGGAGACTCCGGAGCGGAGGCCATCTCCACCGGCGTGTTCCGTCCGGGCGACATCATGGTGCAGATGGGCTCCAGCTGTTACTTTGTTTACCTCACCGATCATCTGCTGAACGAGCCCCGTCTGTGGCCCGGCACCTTCATCATCCCGGGCGTTTATTCGGTGTGCGCGGGCACCAACACCGCCGGCACCCTGACCCGGTGGATGCGGGACGAGTTCTACAGGGACGCCCTGGCCGCCGAAGCGGCAGGGGGCGAGAACGCCTACGAGGCAATGGCCAGGGAGGCGGCGGCCATCCCCGCCGGCAGCGAGGGGCTGGTGTGCCTGCCCTACTTTGCGGGCGAGCGCACTCCGCTGAACGACCCCTTCGCCAAGGGCGTGTTCTTCGGCCTTTCGGTCAAGCACACCCGGGCACACATGGTCAAGGCCGGGCTGGAGGGCATCGCCTACACCATCGCCGCCCATCTGGACCTGTTGGAAAAGGAGCACGGCGAGCCGCTGCGCCGCATCATGGCGGTGGGCGGCGGAACCAAGAACCCTGTGTGGCTGCAGGCGGTGGCGGATGTGACCGGCCGGGAGATCTGCACCGCGAAGGTGACGTTTGGCGCAGCCTTCGGAGACGCCATCATGGCGGCGCTGGCCGGCGGCGCCTACGCCGACTGGGACGAGCTGGCAAAGGTCATCACCGCCGACCGGGTCATCCACCCGGACATGCAGGCCCATGCGGTCTACGAGAAGCAGCGTGTGGTGTTCAACGAACTGTACGCCCGCAACCGGGACCTGATGAAGAGCCTGTAACGGGGCGGAAAGGGAGATGAGACAAATGGGACAGTGTGAATTGTGCGGCCGGCAGGAAGGCGTGCGGGAAGCCGCGGTCTATCTGGACGGCGAAAAAAAGACGGTGCCTGTGTGCGGCCGCTGCGTCTATGAGGCCATGCGCAAAAACCGTTACGGGTTTGGTTTTGGCCTTGGGCTGCAGCTGTGCTGGTTCGTGGTGGCCGGCCAGGGGTTGTTCAGCGTGGCGGGCGCTTTTGCCGCTGTGATGGCGCTCTATGGCCTTGTGCGCCTTGTGCTGGTGCTGGCGGCGCACCTGACCCTGCGGGTAAATGGGCAGGCCGCCGTGCCGGAATGGATCTGGAAGTACGCCATGGCCCGGGCTGTCACCGAGGACGCGCTGCGGGATGCGTATGCCGAGAAAATATGCAACGTGAAAGTGCAGACCCCGCGGGAATACGAACGCACTCACGCCGCCAAATAACAGACTGTCCGGCATTCGCGGACAAAGTGTAAAATCGCTTTTTACAAAACGCCAAAAAATGAACGGAATATTTATAATAAACTCTGAAAATGGCGTTACAGGGTTGACGAAGGTCATAACACGTTATATTCTATATATAACGTTATAATACAACCTAAAACGTTGTATTATGGCCCTGCGGGGCGAATCTTTAAGGAGGGTATCGTATGCAGAAAAAGAAGAAATTCGAACTGCCTCATGTCTATACGATCGCGTTCTTGCTGATCATCCTGTTCGCGGTTTTGACATGGATCGTTCCGTCGGGCCAGTTCGAACGCACTGAAATGGAAACGGCCGCCGGCACCCGTGAGGTCGCGGTGGCGGGCACCTATCAGGAGGTGCCCAAGGTGGACGAGGAAGGCAACGACCTGCGGCAGGGCTTGGCCGAGATCCTGATGGCGCCCACCCGCGGCATTCAGCAGGCCAGCGATGTTGTGGCCTTCGTTCTGCTGATCGGCGGTTCCTTCGCCATCCTCACCAAGACCAACGCCATCAACGCGGGCATGAGCCGCGTCATCAAGAAGCTCAAGGGCAAAGACATCCTGCTCATTCCTGTGGTGATGATCCTGTTCAGCATCGGCGGCACCACCTTCGGCATGTCGGAAGAAGCGCTTCCGTTCTATGCCATCTTCATGCCCATCATCATGAGCCTCGGCTACGACTCCATGACCGCTTTCATGGTTTGCTTCCTGGGGCCCCAGATGGGCTACATCGGCTCCACCGTGAACCCCTTTAACGTGCTGATCGCCCAGGGCGTTGCGGGCATTCAGGGTAACCCTCAGCTGTGGTTCCGTTTTATCCAGTACGCGGTGTTCACCGCCATCGGCATCGTCTGGGTCATGATGTATGCCCGCAAGGTGAAGAAGAACCCCACCTGCTCCATCACCTACAAGGACGACTTTGCCAAGCGTGAAGAGTTCGCCGTGGAGGGCGTCAATGCGGATATGCCCTTCACCCTGCGCCAGAAGCTGGTGCTTGTCGTGTTCGCCGTGGGCATGGGCGTCATCGTTTGGGGCCTTGTGACCAAGGGCTGGTACATGGACGAGATCAGCATGGTCTTCCTGGCCATCGGCCTTCTGTCCGGCATCGTGGGCGGCCTCGGTGAAAAGGAAATGGCCGAGGAGTTCGTGAAAGGCATGGCGGACTTCGTCTACGCCGCCGTGATCATCGGTATCGCCCGTGGTATCCTGGTGGTTGCCGAAGGCGGCATGATCATCGACACCATCCTGAACGGTCTGGCCAACCTGCTGGCCGGCGTGCCTGCCGCAGTGTTCACCACCATGATGTACTTTGCCCAGGCCTTCCTGAGCATTCTGGTGCCTTCCTCCTCCGGTCTGGCCGCGCTGACCATGCCCGTCATGGCGCCGCTGACCGACCTGATGGGCGTCAACACCGAGGCTTCCGTCACCGCGCTGTGCATCGCCAACCAGACCATGAACACCATCAG
Organism: Candidatus Allofournierella merdipullorum; assembly: GCF_048426865.1. Taxonomy (NCBI): domain Bacteria; kingdom Bacillati; phylum Bacillota; class Clostridia; order Eubacteriales; family Oscillospiraceae; genus Allofournierella; species Candidatus Allofournierella merdipullorum. Next base: position 64,389 of record NZ_DBFNWJ010000025.1, on the reverse strand, counting down.
CCCCACCGCCGGCATGACCGTTGCCGGTCTGGCGGTGTGCAAGATCAGCTTCCCCCAGTGGTGGAAGACTTGCTGGAAGTTTATGATCGTGGTCGTGGTCGTGGGCATTGTGTTCACCGCCATCTCCGGCATGATGCCTGCGTGAGCGATCGGCGTTCTGTCTTCACACAGCATATGATTTAAGAAAGCGGCCCCCGGCATTGCCGGGGGCCGCTTTTACTGTCGGGAGAAACCGCAGACAGAAGGCGCAATCGGCTAAAAAACTTACATTTCCCGTTTCGAAAATGCGGAGCTGGGTGCCCTCCGCTGTCAGTTCGATGGATCCACCCGGTTTTAATGCCGGTTCAATACCACAGGCCCGCAGCCGACCGGGGAGGGAAGAGGGCTTGCTATATGTCCAAGTGTTGCGTTTGGCAAAGCCTCTCGCTGCATTGCGGCAGATTTTTCCCCGGAGCTATTTGTGAGCTGCGGAGTCCAGACCGCCGGCACACTTTTGAATGGTTATCCTTGGGCTGAAATTTCTGTGTTCCGGCACGCAAAAGGGGATAAATGGAAATGCCTATGCGCTTTTTGCACAAAATTTGACGGGATTCTTTGGAAACACAAGTGCCACATATGCCGCGTTTTGCGCCACTTGGGAAAAGCAAATTGAAATCGCTCGGGCCGCTCTCTATAATTGAGAGGCATTGAAACAGGATCGTGAAATTTTTCGCGTAAAGAAGAAGGGAACAAAGTAACGGCGATGCGAACAAGGACCAATCTGAACGAACAGTGGACCTTCACCGGCCCGCAGGGGAGCGCCTGCGCGGTGGATCTGTCCCACACCTGGAACGCGGTGGACGGGCAGGACGGCGGCAACGACTACTGGCGCGGCACCTGCACCTATGAAAAGGAGTTTGCCATGCCCCGGTTCGACCCGGCTGTGGAGGATGTCTATCTGGAATTTGCGGGCGTGAACGCCAGCGCCGATGTGGAGCTGAACGGTCACCCGGTGATGCATCACGACGGCGGCTATTCCACCTTCCGGGGCTGTGTCACCGAACTGCTGGCGCAGGAGAACCACTTGGTGGTGAAGGTGGACAACGGCGTGAACGACCGGGTCTACCCCCAAAAGGCGGACTTCACCTTCTACGGCGGCATCTACCGGGACGTGGAACTGGTGGTGGTGAACAAACACCGCTTCTCCATGGACCACTTCGGCGGCCCCGGCCTGAAGGTGACGCCTCAGGTGGCGGGCGCCGACGGCGAAGTGCGGGTGGAGAGCTGGAACAACGCTCCCGACGCGCAGGTGGAGGTCATCCTCACCGACGCCGAGGGCCGTGAGGTGGCCCGGGGCGAGGGCGCGGACGTGACCCTGCGCATCCCCGACGTGCACCTGTGGGACGGTGTGGCCGACCCCTACCTCTACCGGGCGACGGTCCGGCTGGTGGAAAACGGCGAAGCGGTGGACGAGATCGGCTGCCGGTTCGGCGTGCGCACCTTCCGCATGGACCCGAAGGAGGGCTTTTTCCTCAACGGGCGTCGCTACCCGCTGCACGGCGTGTCCCGCCATCAGGACCGCAAGGGCATCGGCAACGCCCTGACCCGCGCCCACCACGAGGAGGACATGGCTCTGATCCGGGAGATCGGCGCCAACACCATCCGGCTGGCCCACTACCAGCACGATCAGTACTTCTACGATCTGTGCGACGAATACGGCATGATCGTCTGGGCGGAGATCCCCTACATCTCCGAGCACATGCCCGCCGGCCGTGAAAACACCATCAGCCAGATGAAAGAGCTGATCGTGCAGAATTACAACCATCCCAGCATCGTCACCTGGGGCCTGTCCAACGAGATCACCATCTCCACCAAGGACAAAAAGGACATGCTGGACAACCATCGCCAGCTCAACGAGCTGTGCCACGAGATGGACGCCACCCGCCCCACCAGCCTGGCCTGCTACGCCATGTGCGGCCCCTTCAACCGGGTGGCCCACCTGTCGGACATCGTGTCCTGGAACCTGTATCTGGGCTGGTATGTGCCGGGCCTGTTCCTCAACGACTGGTGGATCGGCTTCTTCCACAAGGTGTTCCCCAAGCGCTGCCTGGGCTACTCCGAATACGGCTGTGAGGGCATGCCCAACCTGCATTCCTCCAAGCCTCGCCGGGGCGACCACACCGAGGAATACCAGGCGGTGTACCACGAGTTCCTGCTGGAGTGCTTCGAGCGCCATCCCTATATGTGGAGCACCCATGTGTGGAACATGTTCGACTTCGCGGCCGACGCCCGCGACCAGGGCGGCGAGCCCGGCATGAACCACAAGGGCCTTGTTACCTTTGACCGCAAGATCAAAAAGGACAGCTTCTATCTCTACAAGGCTTACTGGAGCAGCGAGCCCTTTGTGCACATCGCGGGCAAGCGGTACGCCGACCGGCCGGAGCAGGTGACCACCGTGAAGGTGTATACCAACCAGCCCCGGGTGGCGCTGTACGCAGACGGCAAACTTGTGGCGGAACACAGCGGCGGCAAGGTCCACACCTTCCGCGTGCCGCTGGGGGAGAACACCGAGCTGAAGGCTGTGGCCGGCGAGTGCACCGACACCGCCGTGCTGCACCGGGTGGAAACGCCCAACCCCGCCTACCAGCTGAAAAAAGGCAAGAGCACCAGTGCCAACTGGGTCTGATATGCAAACAACGGATTGTGAGGAAAAAGCAATGGAAGAAACCAAGATGCGCAAAAAAGAATTGAAAAAAGCCTACAAGCGCCAAAAGCGCCGGCTGGTCACCCCCTGGAAGGTGCTGACCATCATCAGCCTGGTCATCGCGATCCTGCTGTGGCCCCTGTTCGGCGTGCTGAAGACCTTCGACAACACTGTGGCCGCCTTTGTGGGCGGCAGCTTCTGGAAGCTGGAGAACGAGGACCCCAACGCCATCTACTTTGAGGGCGACTTCGACAGCATCGAGGAGATGAACGCCTATGGCATGGAGCTGTGTGAGGCAGTGGAGGGCGAGGGCGCCGCTCTGCTGATGAACGAGAACGGCGCGCTGCCCCTGGAAAAGGGCGCCGCGGTGAGCTGCTTCTCCACCTCTTCCGTGAACCTCGTTTACGGCGGCACCGGTTCCGGCAACATCGACGCCTCCAAGGCCGACAACCTGCACACCGCGCTGGAGAAGGTGGGCTTTGAGGTGAACGACACCCTGTGGAACTTCTACACCGAGGGTCCCGCTGCCGAGTACGCCCGTGCGGCCGGCGGCATGGTGAGCCTGGCCAGCGCCACCGTGGCTGAGGCCCCTTGGAGCGTCTACACCGACGAGGTGAAGAACTCCGTGGCCGAATACGGCGACGCTGCCATCGTGGTGCTGTCCCGCGTGGGCGGCGAGGGCGCCGACCTGACCTACGAGAACGGCAACTATCTGGCTCTGGATGAAAACGAGAAGGAAATGATGGAGAACCTGGCCGCCATGAAGGAGGCCGGCACCGTCAGCAAGATCATCGTGCTCATCAACTCCGCCAACGCCCTGCAGGTGGACTTCCTGAAGGACAACATCTACGATGTGGACGCCTGCCTGTGGATCGGTGACGTGGGTATCTCCGGCATCAACGCCGTGGCCAAGATCCTGGCCGGCGAGATCACCCCCTCCGGCAGCCTGGTGGACACCTACTGCTACGACAACTACTCCGCCCCGGCCATGAAGAACTTCACCCCCATCCAGTATGAGGGCTACACCGAGGGCCTGATCCCCGCCAACGCCAGCACCTACATGATCTACCAGGAAGGCATCTACGTTGGCTACAAGTACTACGAGACCCGCTATGAGGACTACGTCATGGGCACCGGCAACGCCGGCGACGACGTGGCCTTCCCCTTCGGCTACGGCCTGAGCTACACCGACTTTGCCTACAGCGACCTGGCGGTGGAGTATGACGCTGCCGCCGACCAGTTCGTGCTGTCGGTGAAGGTGACCAACACCGGCGACACCTGCACCGGCAAGGAGACCGTTCAGGTCTACGTCCAGTCCCCCTACACCGACTACGACCGTGAGAACGGCGTGGAGAAGTCCTCCGTGGCGCTGTGCGGCTTCGGCAAGACCGACCTGCTGGCTCCCGGCGCTTCCGAGACCCTGACCATCCGCGTGGACAAGCGGGACATCGCTTCCTACGACGCCTACGGCGCCGGCACCTACATTCTGGACGCGGGCGACTACTACTTCACCGTGGCCACCGACGCCCACAACGCTGTGAACAATATCCTGGCCGCCAAGGGCTACACCGCTGAGACCACCGACGGCCGCATGGATGCCGAGGGCAACGCCGCGCTGACCTACACCTGGAACGAGGCCGAGCTGGACACCACCACCCATGCCACTTCCGCCAACGGCACCCCCATCGTGAACCAGCTGTCCGACGCGGACATCAACCTGTACGAGGGCAACGACGCCTCCGTGACCTACCTGACCCGCAGCGACTGGACCGGCACCTTCCCCCAGGAGCCTGTTCAGCTGGCTTTGACCGACACCATGGTGGCGCAGCTGCAGGACGTGCAGTATGACTCCGCCAACTACGAGGCTCAGACCATGCCTGCCATGGGCAAGGACAACGGCCTGAAGCTGTACGATATGATCGGCCTGGAATTCGACGATCCCAAGTGGCAGGACCTGCTGGACCAGATGACCTTTGACGAGATGGTCAGCCTGATCGGCGACGCTTTCCATTGGACCATGCCCGTGAAGTCCGTCGAGGCTCCCGGCACCCGTGACGAGAACGGTCCCCAGGGTCTCACCGCCTCTCTGATCGCCTCCGACGCCACCCAGCTGGACGCCACCGCCTTCACCTCTGAGGACGTGATGGCCGCCACCTTCAACGTGGACCTGATGAGCGAGATCGGCCGCGTCATCGGCAACAACTGCCTGGAGGCGGGCATCGCCTGCCTGTACGGCCCCGGCAACAACATCCACCGCACCCCCTACGGCGGCCGCAACTTCGAGTACTACTCTGAGGACGGCTTCCTGTCCGGCGAGATGAGCGCCTACGAGGTGGCCGGCATCCAGTCCAAGGGCGTGCACGTGGTGATGAAGCACTTCGCTCTGAACGACAGCGAGCAGGACCGCATCGGTCTGGGCGTGTGGCTGAACGAGCAGGCCGCCCGTGAGATCTACCTCAAGGCCTTCCAGGCGCCCATCGAAGAGGGCAACGGCAACGGCGTGATGACCGCCTACACCCGCTGGGGCTGCATCTGGTCCGGCGGCAACAAGGGCCTGATGACCGGCATCCTGCGCGAGGAGTGGGGCTGCCAGGGCATGAACATCACCGACAACGTGCTCACCTCCTACGTCAACGGCGTGGACGGCCTGATGGCCGGCGTGAGCATCTACGACGCCATGCTGCCGCTGGTGACGAACCAGCTGCCCCAGTATGAGAACGACGCGGTGATCGTGAATGCCATGCGCGAGGCCTGCCACCACAACCTGTACGCCATCGCCAACTCCTGCGGCATGAACGGCGTGGGCGCAAACACCACCGTCAAGCCCACGCAGCCGCTGGTGCTGACCATCCTGCTGATCATCGTGTGCGCTTTCACCACGCTGCTGCTGGTGAGCATCGTGCTGTGGATCCTGCGGGCCCGCCGCTTCCGCGCCTGCCCGGAGTTCACCGCCTACCGCGAGTTCAAAAAGCAGAACCGCCGCTAAAGACAGCACGCCTTCGGGCGCGCTTTGAAAAACGAAACGCGCCGGCCTTTGGCCGGCAGATGACCGCGTACCCTGCGCCCTGGTCCTCCGCTTTGCGGAGGGCCGGGGCCGGCGGTTTGGAATGAGGATCTTCAGATGAACCACGAAAACAACGCCTCCGGCAGCGTGAACCGGGCCAGGCTGTATCAGCTGGTGCTGTTTCCGCTGAACAACGGGGCAACGAATGTATATTATGTCCTGGTCCTCAGCTACATCGCCACCTTTGGCGCCAACGTGCTGAGCCTGGGCACCCTGTTCGCGTCGGTCATGGTGACGGGCATGCGCGTGTTCGACGCCTTCACCGACCCCATCATCGGCGCGCTGATGGACCGCACCAACGGCAAATTCGGCAAGTTCCGTCCGTTCATGGTCATCGGCAACGCCATCATGGCCGTCAGCGTTCTGGTTCTGTACGGCCTGACCCCGCTGATCCCGGCCGGCATGACGGCCGCCCGCTACGCCGCCTTTGTGGCGCTGTATGCGGTGTGGGTCATCGGCTACACCTTCCAGACCAGCTGCACCCGTTCGGGGCAGACGGTGCTCACCAACGACCCCAAGCAGCGCCCGCTGTTCACCATCTTCAACACCGTGGGCAGCCTGCTGGGCATGGGCGCGATGCAGTTCTTCGCACCCATCCTGGCCAAGCGCTTTGAGGACGGCTATTCTTCCGCCGAGTTCTTCAGCACCCTGGCTCCGGTGGGCATCATCATCTCGGTGGTGCTGACCGTGCTGGCCATCATCGGTATCTGGGAGAAGGACAACCCCCGCTACTTCGGCATCGGCGGCGACAAGGCCGAAAAGATCCGGGTGCGGGAATACCTGCAGATCATCCGCGAGAACAACCCCATGCAGCGGCTGATGGTGGCCGGCGCGGGCTGCAAGCTGGCGCTGTCCATCGCCACCAACACCACCGTGCTGTGCATGCTGTACGGCTGCATGATGGGCGATTACGACGGGCTGTATCTGCCCATGATGGTGCTGGGCTACGCCTTCAGCGTGCCTTTCTTCCTGCTGACGGTGCGCACCAGCCAGAAAAAAGTCCAGAAAGCCAGCCTCATGCGCTATGTCAGCGTGGCGCTGGTGTGCTATGTGGGCGTGCTGGCGCTGCTGCTCCTGTGGGGCAGGGGAGACGCGTTCACCCTGTCCATCGTGAACGAGAACGGCCTGGCGCTGAACCTTTACACCGTTCTGTTCATCGTCTTCTTCGGCGTGGGCTACGGCGCTTACTACGCCACCGCCGATATGCCCATCCCCATGGTGGCGGACTGCTCCGACTACGAGACCTACCGCTCGGGCAAGTATATCCCCGGCATCATGGGCACCCTGTTCAGCCTGGTGGACAAGCTGGTCTCCAGTCTGTCCGCCACGGTGGTGGGTATCGCGGTGGGCCTGATCGGACTGGACATCCTGCCCACCCAGTACAGCCCCTACACCGAGGGCATGAACATGGTGGTCATCGTGCTGTTCTGCATCATCCCCATGCTGGCATGGGCGGCCACGCTGCTGGCCATGAAGAACTACAGCCTCACCGGCGAGCGCATGAAGGAGATCCAGGCGGTGAACGCCGTGCGCAAGGACGCTGTGGCCAAGGGCATGAGCATCGACGAGGCCATGCAGACCTGGCAGACCATCGACCAGGTGCCCGAACAGTTCCGCTGATTTTTCAAAAGCAAAAAAACGCCCCGGACCGCAAGGTCCGGGGCGTTTTGTGTTCCGGCGTGACGTTTCAGGCGCCCGGGGCGCGGCGGGGGCTGCGGGGCAGCAGAAGGCGCAGGTAGAAAGCGCCGTCCTCCGCCTTCACGGTCATAAAGCCGCCGTACTTTTCGGCGGTGTGGCGGATGCTCCGCAAACCGAAGCCGTGGTAGCCGTTGGCCTCCTTGGTGCTCACCGGCAGATCCTCCGCGTCGAAGGTCAGCTCGTGGGCGATGGGGTTGATGATCTGGATCACCAGCATCTGTTTTTCGCTGTACACCTGCACGTCGATGATGCGGCGGGTGCGGTCCTCAATGGCCGAAACGCTCTCGATGGCGTTGTCCAGCGCGTTGCCGAAGATGGTGTAAAGATCCACCGGGTCCATGAAATCCAGCAGGCGGCCGTCCGCCACGCAGTTTGCCTGGATGCCGCTCGCCTCACAGAACAGGCTCTTTTCGGTGAGCACGGTGTCCAGCACTTCGTTGCCGGTCTTGGCCAGCACGTCGTAGATGCGCACCGACTGCTCCACTTCCTTGAGGTACTGCTCCCGGGCGCCGCCGGCGCAAACGGCCTCCAGCGCGCGGATCTGGTGCTTCATGTCGTGGCACTTGCGGTTGATGAGGGCGATGGTCTCTTTGGAAAGATCATACTGGGCTTTGTGCTGCATCCACAGGGTGTTCATCATGGCCAGCTCCTGGCGGATGGCGCTCTTCTGGAACAGCCCGTGCTGCAGGTAGAGCACCGTGGCGCAGTAGAACTTGATCAAAAGCAGCAGCGCCCAGCTGGTGATCTGGTCCGAAGGGGGCGCCCACACCGCCCAGAACAGGTTCGCCCCCAGAGAGATGGTCCATAGCACCAGCGCAAAGGTCAGCTGCCGCGGCCCGGTGTGGTAGGTGCCCTTGTCGGGCATCCAGCGGGCGATGGTGAGCCCCACGCCCGCCACCAGCCCGACTAGCAGGACCGTGCAGACCGACAAAAGCAGAAGGGGACGGCCGCTGAGAAAATGACGCAGCAGCGCGTCGTATTTGAACACAAGATCGCTGAGGACGGTGGCCCACACCGCGCAGTACAAAACGGATTTGCCCGTCAGATCGGCGCACAGCCGGAACAGCACGGCCGACAGCGCGAAGAACAGCGGCGGCCGGACCCACAGCGCGCCCGGGCCCAGCAGCAGGACGAGGATCAGAAACAGGACGCTGCCGGCCCCGGCCCACAGCGCGGCGCGGGATCTCCAGCGGCTGTCCCGCTTTTTCAGGGGCAGCGCAAAGACCAGTGTGAAGGACCAGAGCACCAGAAGATCCCACAGATTTGTAAGAAAAAGACTCCAGTCCATGGGTCACTGCCCTCCCACATACGCGGTCAGTGCGGTCAGGAACGCCTTGCGGTTGCGCCGGCTGATCTCCAGCTCGGTCTCGCCCACCAGAACGGTGTCCCGCCGCAGCTCGGTCACATGGCGCAGGTTCACCAGATACCAGTGGTTGCAGCGCACGAAATTGTAGCGGGAAAGCTCGTTCTCCACGCTCTGCATGGTGCCCCGCAGCACGAATTCCCCCACCTGGGTGTGATAGTGGAGCATCTTGTTCATCACTTCGATGTAGTAAATCTGCTGGGTCTCGATGCGCCGCACACAGTCCGGCAGATTCAGCAGGATCTGCCCGCTCTTGCGCGCACCGGCCCGTTTGATGGCCCGGGCGAACCGCATGGAGAAGGTGTTGTAGTTGATGGGCTTGAGCACGAAATCCAGCGCGCCCACAGCGTAGCCGCCTACGGCGTACTGGGCCATGTTGGTGATGAACATCAGCACCACGTCCTCGTCCTGGGCACGGATGCACTCGGCGATCTCCATGCCGTTCATGCCGGGCAGTTCGATGTCCAGCAGGATGATGTCGTGCTCCGGATGGTAGTCGGCCAGCAGGTCGCGGCCGTCGGCAAAGGTCTCCACCTCAAAGGTCACGCCGCTCTCGCGGGAGTATTGGTCGATGTAGCTTTGAAGCAGCTCCCGCTGGGCCTGCTCGTCTTCCACGATGGAGATGCGCATGGGCGAAACCTCCTGTAAAAAAAGTGTTCATCATTATAGCATACGCGGACCGGCTTTGCAAAAGGCGGGTCAGAACTCGCCGCCCCGCAGCACACAGTCGCTGGGGCTCAGCCGATAGCGCGTTTTGAAGGCGCGGTAGAAATTGGGATAATCTTTGAAACCGCACTGTGCCGCCGCCTCGCTGGGGGCCGCCCCCTGCAAAAGCAGCTCCCGGGCGATCTGCAGCCGTTTGAGGGTGATGAACCGGTAGACGCTGGTGCCGGCCACCCGGCTGAACTCGTGGCAGAGATAATATTTGCTCACATGCAGCTGCGCGGCCAGGTCGTCCAGGGTGATCTCCTCGGCATAATGGCTGTTGATGTGGGCCACCGCGCGGGAGACAAGGGGGCTGTTCTCGCCGGCCTGCTGACGGCTGTTCAGCGCCAGCCGGTTCAGCTGCACCAGAAGCTGCAGCAGATAGCCCCGGGCGCAGGCCTCGCCGGCGTAAAGGTTTTGGGAACGCTCTTCCAGCAGCTGCTCGAACAGCGGCTGCACCTGCACCCCGTCCGAGCGCTTGAGCAGGTTGGTGTGTTCGCTGAGGGCGTTGTCAAAGCAGCGGGAGAGGGAGTCCTCGCCGCTGCCCAGCGAGGCGAGATAGGAGCGGGAGATCCACAGCACGATGCGCTCATAGGGCACCCGCCCGGCCTGCACCGTCACCTGATGCAGCTCCATGGGGCTCAGCAGCAGCACGTCCCCCGGCCGCAGCCGGTACAGGCGGCCTTCCACCCGGTATTCCGCCTTGCCGCCCAAAAAGAAGTAGACCTCGTAAAAATCGTGGTGGTGCAGGCCCACCGAATCCAGGTGCATATCCTTGTTGTGAAAGATCTCAAAATCCGGCCGGCGCATCTCCTGCCGGGGGTCAAAGGGCTGAAAAACCGTCTTCATTCGCCTCACCTGCCTCTGCTTTTTATCTTATAGCAAGAATTACAATGTGTCAAACAATCTGTGCAATTCTTCCTTGTAAAAATCATGGTATGCTGAATACAGTAACACACAGGAGGCGGCAAGATGGAAAACGCGATCGCGCATCCCGATTTTCTGCTGGACACCGAAACGGCCCGCAAGCTGTATCACGGCTGGGCCGAGAAGATGCCCATCATCGACTATCACTGCCACATTGATCCGAAGGAGATCTTCGAGGACCGGCGGTTTGACAACATCGCCCAGGTCTGGCTGGGAGGCGACCACTACAAATGGCGCCTCATGCGCTCCAACGGCGTGGACGAAAAGTACATCACCGGCGACGCGCCCGACCGGGAGAAGTTCCAGAAGTTTGCCGAAACGCTGCCCCGGGCCATCGGCAACCCCATGTACCACTGGTGCCACCTGGAGCTGAAAAACTACTTCGGCTACACCGGCGTGCTGAACGGCAGCACCGCTGAGGAAGTCTGGCAGCTGTGCAACGAAAAGCTGAAGAACGACCCGGCCATGAGCGCCCGCGGCTTCATCACCGGCAGCAACGTGGCCATGGTGGGCACCACCGACGACCCCTGCAGCGACCTTTGCTGGCACGAAAAGCTGGCGGCGGACGAGAGCTTCTCCGCCCGGGTGTGCCCCAGCTTCCGCCCCGACCCGGCGGTGAATCTGCACAAGGCGGGTTTTGCCTCCTACATCAAAAAGCTGGAGCAGGTCACCGGCCGCTCCATCGCCACGGCACAGGACGTGTGCGCCGCGCTGAGCGAGCGCATCGAATACTTCGACGCCCACGGCTGCCGCTCGGCGGACCACGGCCTTGACTATGTGATGTTCCGCCCGGTGAGCGACGAGGCCGCCACCGCCGCGCTGCAAAAGGCGCTGGCCGGCGAAGCGCTGACCCGCGAGGAGGCCGAGGGCTACCAGACCGCCCTGCTGCTCCACTGCGCCCGGGAGTACGCCCGCCTGGGCTGGGTGATGCAGCTGCACTTCAGCTGCATGCGCAACCCCAACAGCCGGATGATGGCCACCCTGGGCCCGGACAGCGGCTTTGACTGCATCGCCGTGACCGACAGCTGCGCCGCCACCTACCGGCTGATGGACGCGCTGGAGGCGGAGGGCAATCTGCCCAAAACGGTGCTCTACAGCCTGAACCCGGCGGACAACGCCTGGCTGGACACCCTGCTGGGCGCCTTCCAGAGCTCCGAGATCCCCGGCAAGATCCAGCACGGCAGCGCCTGGTGGTTCAACGACCACAAGACCGGCATGACCGAACAGCTCACCAGCCTGGCCAACCTGAGCGTGCTGGGCAACTTCATCGGCATGCTCACCGACAGCCGCAGCTTTTTGAGCTACGCCCGCCACGAATACTTCCGCCGCATCCTGTGCAGCCTCATCGGCCGCTGGGTGGAAAACGGCGAATACCCGGCGGATATGGAAACTCTGGGCGCTCTGGTGCAGGATATCTGCTGCAACAACGCCGAACGATACTTTGGACTTTAAGAAAGAGAGGAAACGCAAATGAAGCTGTCTTTCCGATAGTACGGGCGTGAGGACGCCATCCCCCTGGAGTACATCCGCCAGATCCCCGGCATGCGCAGCGTCGTGACCGCGGTCTACGACGTGAAGCCCGGCGAGGTGTGGCCCCGGGAGAGCCTGGCCGCCCTGAAGGCGGACTGCGACTCAAACGGCCTTGTGTTCGACGTGGTGGAGTCCATCCCCGTGCACGAGGACATCAAGCTGGGCCGCGGCAACGTGGGCCAGCTGCTGGAGGTCTACTGCGAGAACATCCGCCGCTGCGCGGAGTACGGCGTGAAGTGCGTGACCTACAACTTCATGCCCGTGTTCGACTGGACCCGCACCCAGCTGGATAAGAAAGCCGCTGACGGCTCCACCAGCCTGGTGATGTACTGGGAGCAGATGAAGGGCCTCGACCCCCTGAAGGACGACATCCATCTCCCCGGCTGGGACTCCAGCTACACCCAGCAGGAGGTGCGTGAGCTGATCGCCGCCTACGGTGAGCTGGGCGAAGAGGGCCTGTGGGCCAACCTGGAGCGCTTCCTCAAGAAGGTCATTCCCGTGGCCGAGGAGTGCGGCGTGAAGATGGCCATTCATCCCGACGATCCCCCGTACCCCATCTTTGGCCTGCCCCGCATCATCACCTGTGAGGAAAACCTGGACCGCTTCCTCAAGCTGGTGGGTTCTCCCGGCAACTGCCTGTGCCTGTGCACCGGCAGCCTGGGCTGCGCCGCCAGCAACGACGTGGTGGCCATGGTGCGCAAGTACGCGGCGATGGACCGCATCGCCTTCATGCACATCCGCAACGTGAAGATCATGGAGGACGGCTCCTTCGAGGAGCGTGCCCATCTGTCTTCCTGCGGCAGCCTGGACATCAGCGAGATCGTGCGCGTTCTGGTGGAGAACGGCTTTGACGGCTACGTCCGGCCCGACCACGGCCGCATGATCTGGGGCGAGGAAGGCAAGCCCGGCTACGGCCTGTACGACCGCGCTCTGGGCGCTACCTACATCAACGGACTGTTCGAGGCCTGGGAAAAGGCCCTGAAGGCATAAACGGAGGATACAACAATGGAAAAGAACGTTCTGAATACCGATCTGACCGGCAAGGTCGCTGTTGTCACCGGCGCGGGCGGCGTGCTCTGCTCCGCTTTCGCCAAGGTGCTGGCCCGTGCGGGCGCCAAGGTGGCCCTGCTGGACCTGAACGAGGAAGCCGCCGGCAAGTTTGCCGACGAGATCGCCGCCGAGGGCGGCGTGGCCAAGGCTTATAAGTGCAATGTTCTGGACAAGGACAACTGCTACGCCGTGGCCGACGCGGTGGCCGCTGACCTGGGCCCCTGCGACATCCTCATCAACGGCGCCGGCGGCAACAACCCCCGCGCCACCACCGACAAGGAGTACTTTGAGGTGGGCGACATCGACGGCGACACCAAGAGCTTCTTCGATCTGGAGACCAGCGGCGTGGAGTTCGTGTTCAACCTGAACTTCATCGGCACCCTGCTGCCCACCCAGGCCTTTGCCCGCCAGATGGTGGGCCGCGAGGGATGCAACATCCTGAACATCTCCTCCATGAACGCCTACACCCCGCTGACCAAGATCCCCGCCTACTCCGGCGCCAAGGCCGCGGTGAGCAACTTCACCCAGTGGCTGGCGGTGCACTTCAGCAAGGTGGGCATCCGCGTGAACGCCATCGCCCCCGGCTTCTTCTCCACCCAGCAGAACCAGAAGCTGCTGTTCAACGAGGACGGCACCCCCACCGCCCGCACCGGCAAGATCCTGGCCGCTACCCCCATGGGCCGCTTCGGCGACACCGACAAGGAACTGGCGGGCGCGGTGTTGTTCCTGCTGAACAACGAGGCCGCCAGCTTCATCACCGGCGTTTGCATTCCCATCGACGGCGGCTTCTCCGCCTATTCCGGTGTGTGATCTAAGGAAAGGAGCGATACGTATGAATCCCATTTCCGAGCGCATTTCCAAGATCGGCGTCGTGCCGGTCATCAAACTGAACCACCCCGAGAGTGACGCCGCCCCTCTGGCCGCGGCCCTGTGCGAGGGCGGGCTGCCGGTGGCGGAAGTGACCTTCCGCGCCGCGGGCGCTGCCACCGCCATCCGTCTGATGCACGAGGCCCAGCCCGAGATGCTGGTGGGCGCCGGCACCGTTCTCTCCACCGCCCAGGTGGACGAGGCGCTGGAAGCGGGCGCTCAGTTCATCGTCTGCCCCGGCCTTGACCCGGACATCGTGGTCTACTGCCAGCAGAAGGGCGTGCCGGTCTACCCCGGCTGCACCACCCCCACCGATTATCACACCGCCTACAAGCTGGGCCTGGAAGTGCTGAAGTCCTTCCCGGCGGAGCAGTCCGGCGGCCTTGCCAAGATCAAGTCCATGGCGGCACCCTTCGCCATGTTCAAGATCATGCCCACCGGCGGCATCTCTCTGAAGAACCTGAAGGAATATCTCTCCTGCTCCACCATCTGTGCCTGCGGCGGCTCCTACATGGTCACCGCCGACCTGATCGACAACCAGAAGTGGGACGAGATCATCGACCTGTGCAAGAAGAGCGTGGAGATCGTGAACGAGGTACGGGGCAATGGCTGAGTTCTCTCTGGCTCATGTGGGCATCAACGCCCAAAACGCTGAAGAGGCGCTTCGCACCGCGGAGCTGTTCGGCGCCCTGTTCGGCTTTGAAGTGAAGGCCGGCAACAGCTCGGTGTTCGCGGGCAGCGGCGTGGAGGTCATGAAGGAGCCCTATAAGGGCACCCACGGCCACATCGCCATCGGCACCCCCAACGTGGCCGAAGCCCAGCGGGAACTGGAGGCCAAAGGTTTTGCCTTCGATCCGTCCACTGCCAAGTATCTGGCGGACGGCACCCTGAACGCCATCTATCTGGCCGATGAGATCTGCGGCTTCGCCGTGCATCTTGTGGGCAAAAAATAAAACAGAGCCCCGGCAGGCGTCGCTGTGCCGGGGCCGTGACCGTTGAACAATAAGAAAGGAAAGATACCTATGAAGATCGTTACCTTCGGCGAGCTGATGATCCGGCTGCAGCCTTATAACTACGAGCGGTTCGTCCAGGCGGACCACCTGGAATTCACCTTCGGCGGCGGCGAGGCCAACGTGGCGGTGTCGCTGGCCAACTACGGCGATGACGCCGTGTTCGTGACCAAGCTGCCCGCCCATGCCATCGGCCAGGCGGCGGTGAACAGCCTGCGCCGCTACGGCGTGGACACCACCAAGATCGTCCGCGGGGGCGACCGTGTGGGCATCTACTTCAACGAGAAGGGTGCTTCCCAGCGGCCCAGCGTCTGCATCTACGACCGCGCTCATTCCGCCATCCAGGAGTCCAGCCCCAGCGACTTCGACTGGGACGCCATCTTTGAGGGCGCCGACTGGTTCCACTTCACCGGCATCACCCCGGCGCTGGGCGAGAACCTGGTCACCGCCTGCGAGGAGGCCTGCAAGGCCGCCAAGGCCCGCGGCGTGAAGATCAGCTGCGATCTGAACTACCGCGGCAAGCTGTGGACCCGTGAGCAGGCCCGCGCCGCCATGACCCGTCTGTGCCAGTATGTGGACGTGTGCATCTCCAACGAGGAGGACGCCAAGGACGTGTTCGGCATCGAGGCGGAGGCCACCGACATCGCCGCCGGCGCGCTGAACAAGGAGGGCTACAAGTCCGTGGCCCGTCAGCTGGCGGAGAAGTTCGGCTTCGAGAAGGTGGCCATCACCCTGCGTGAGAGCAAGTCCGCTTTCGACAACGACTGGAGCGCCATGCTCTACGACGTGGCCGCGAACGAGTACTGCTTCTCCAAGGTGTACCACCTGCACATCATCGACCGCATCGGCGGCGGCGACAGCTTCGGCGGCGGCCTGATCCACGCCCTGCTGGGGGGGCCGCACCAGCCAGCAGGCGGTGGAGTTCGCGGTGGCTGCTTCCGCGCTGAAGCACTCCATCGAGGGCGACTACAACTTCGCCACCGTGGCGGAAGTGGAAAAACTGGCCGGCGGCGACGGCTCCGGCCGCGTACAGCGGTAAAAAACGCAAGCGCCGGCTGACCGAATGTCAGCCGGCGCTGCTTTTTTGCAAAGAGGGGGTAAGACGGTATGCAACAAGAGAAGTGCGGCCGCGCCGGGCGGTTCATCACGGTGGGCGAGGTGATGCTGCGGCTCACGCCGCCCGACTATGAGATGATCCGGGTGGCCAACAGCTTTGGGGCGAGCTACGGCGGCAGCGAGGCGAACATTGCCCTGGCGCTGGCCAACCTGGGGGTGGACAGCACCCTGTTCACGGTGGCGCCGGACAACAGCCTGGGAAAAAGCGCCGTGCGGATGCTGCGCAGCAACGACGTCCATTGCAGCCCGGTGATCCTTGCGGGGCCGGACGAGGTGCCCACCCACCGCCTGGGCACCTACTATCTGGAAAACGGCTACGGCATCCGCTCCGGCAAGGTGATCTGCGACAGAAAGCACAGCGCCTTCACGGAATACGATTACAAAAAGGTGGACATCGACCGCCTGCTGGAAGGCTACGACTGGCTGCACCTCAGCGGCATCACGCCGGCGCTGGGCCCGTCCTGTGCCAAGCTGGTGATGGAGTGCCTGAAAACGGGCCGCAAAAAGGGAATGACCATCAGCTTCGACGGCAACTTCCGCAGCACCCTCTGGACCTGGGAGGAGGCCCGGGACTTCTGTACCCGGTGCCTGCCCTATGTGGACGTGCTTTTGGGCATCGAGCCCTATCATCTGTGGAAGGACGAGGCCGACCACTCCAAAGGCGATTGGAAAGACGGCGTGCCCCTGCAGCCTTCCTTTGAGGAACAGGCGCGGGTCTTTGAGGCGTTCGTCGCCCGCTACCCCAACCTGAAATGCATCGCCCGCCATGTGCGCTATGCCCACAGCGGCAGCGAGAACAGCCTCAAAGCCTATATGTGGTTCGGCGGAAAAACCTATGAAAGCCGGCTCATCACCTTCACCATCCTGGACCGGGTGGGCGGCGGAGACGCCTTTGCCAGCGGGCTGATCTACTCCATGATGAACAATTATGCGCCGCAGGAAACGCTGGATTTCGCCGTGGCCAGCAGCGTCCTCAAGCACACCATCCACGGCGACGGCAACATCACCGATGACGCCCAATCCATCCGCTCGGTGATGAACCAAAGCTACGACATCAAACGGTGAGCATCATTCTTTTCCGCGGCAAAGCCGACAGACGCTTTACTTTGCGCTCCGGGCCTGCTATTATATAATGGTGCAAGAAAGGCGGTGAGGCTCCCATGCGTGTTTTGAAAGCGTTTCTCTGGGTGGTGATCGCGGTGTGCCTTGCCAACATCTTCTGGATCGTGGCGGGCCGGCCGCACATGACGGCGCAGGAGGTGCAAACGCTGCGGGAGGAATATACCCGCCCCGCGGCATCCTCCGCGCCCTGCGAAGCGGCGGCGGATGAGCCGGACATCGACTTCGCGGCGCTGCAGCAGCAGTATCCGGATATAAAGGCGTGGCTCACCATTCCGGGCACCGTGGTGGACTACCCGGTGCTGCAAAGCGGCGCGGACGACCCGGAGCACTACCTGCGCCGCAACTATGACCATGAGTGGCGCATGGCGGGCAGCCTGTTCTTTCAGTTCGACTGCACGCCCCAAAGCCGCAATCTGGTCATCTACGGCCACAACATGAACGATGGTTCGATGTTCGGCGTGCTGAAGGAAATGCTGGATGAGGGCTTTCTGCGGGAGCACGCGGCGCTCACCCTGGAAACACCGGAGGGCGTCCGGAATTATAAGATCGTCGCCGCCATGAAGACCGACATCAACCAGATCCCCTTCACCCGGGTCGACTTTGCCGGCGACGAGGACTTTTTGTCCTTTGCCGGCCAGCTTCTGCAAACCAGCGGCTACACGGCAGATCAAGAGGACCGCCTGCTCACCCTCGTCACCTGCGCCTACGATTGGGAAGGCGCCCGCACCGTGGTGGTTGCGGTGGAAACGGAATAATGCAAAAGTTTTCATAGCCTGAATGAAAGGGCGGCGTCTTTTAAAAAGAAAGACGCCGCCCTTTCTGCTGTCTGCATCCCCGCGGAAACCCCTGCGCAGACGCCCTGGACCCGGCGCTGCGGAAATTTTAACATGAAAAAGTGAAATTTTTGTCTGCGTGATGTCTGCGCCGGAGTTCTGTGTTAATATGTATTTATATGAGTGGCAGGGGAGAGAATATGCCCCGGACGCCACAGGCCTGAGTTCGGAAAGGGATGGGACGTTTATGCTGGCATATACCTATGTGGAGCGGGGCAAATTTGAGCTTTTGGAAAAACCGAAGCCCGTCCTTCAAAACGCGCGGGACGCCATCGTCAAGGTGACGCTGGCCAGCATTTGCTCCAGCGACCTGCACATCAAGCACGGCAGTGTGCCCCGGGCGGTGCCCGGCATCACGGTGGGCCACGAGATGGTGGGCGTGGTGGAGCAGGTCGGCTCCGCCGTCACTTCTGTGAAGCCCGGCGACCGGGTGACGGTGAACGTGGAGACCTTCTGCGGCGAGTGCTTTTTCTGCCAAAACGGCTGGGTGAACAACTGCACCGACCCCAATGGCGGCTGGGCGCTGGGCTGCCGCATCGACGGCGGCCAGGCCGAGTATGTCCGGGTGCCCTATGCGGACCAGGGCCTGAATAAGATCCCGGACGAAGTCAGCGACCGCCAGGCCCTGCTGGTGGGCGACGTGCTGGCCACCGGCTATTGGGCCGCGCGCATCTCCGAGATCAAGGCCCAGGACACGGTGCTCATCATCGGTGCGGGGCCCACAGGCCTGTGCACCCTGCAGTGTGTGCTGCTGCACCGGCCCGGGCGGGTCATCGTCTGCGATGTGGACGAGAGCCGTCTGGCCTTTGTCCGCGCCCACTGGCCTGAAGTGCTGACGGCCGCGCCCGAGGGACTGAAGGAATTTGTGCTGGCCCACAGCGACCACGGCGGCGCCGACGCGGTGCCGGAAGTGGCGGGCAGCGAGGAGACCTTCCGCATGGCGTGGGACTGCGCCCGCCCCAACGCGGTGGTCACGGTGGTGGCCCTCTACGACGGGCCGCAGGTGTTGCCGCTGCCGGAGATGTACGGCAAGAACCTCGTGTTCAAGACCGGCGGCGTGGACGGCTGCGACTGCGAAGAGACCCTGCGGCTTATCGCCGCCGGCAAACTGGACACCACGCCGCTGATCACCCACACCTATCCCTTGAAGGACATCGCCGCGGCCTACGACCTGTTCGAACACCGCCGGGACGGGGTCATCAAGGTGGCCGTTTCCATGGACTGAGGCAAAGACGCCGCGGGAGAGAACACTGTCATGAATTTTGACCGCGCCCTTTTGGAGCGTTACCGCACGCTGCTGCAGACCACCGACCTGCAGCCGGCCTATCAGGAGTTCATCCGGATGTTCCGCTGGCTGCGCACAGAGCTGGAACGGCAGCTGCCGGGCTGCCGCTTTCAGGGCGGCATTTGCGAAAACGCCATGGAATATGCCTACTTTTCTTTTTGCCCTCCGGAGCTGAGGGAAAAGAGCCTGAAGCTGGTGGTGGCGTTCGTGCACCGCTCGTTCCGGCTGGAGGTGTGGCTTTCCGGCGTGAACCGGGCGGCCCAGTGCCGCTGGGCCCGGCAGCTGTCGGCCTGCCCGCCGCCCATGGAGACCGCCGCCGATCCGGCCCGCTGTGACTGGCTGGTGCGCCTTCCGGTGGAGACAGATCTGTCCGACGGCCCGGGGGTGGCTGCGGCGGTAAAAGAAGCGGCCGGGCAGCTGCTGCGCATTGCCGGGGCCTGAATACCATGAGCAGAAAAAGCCGGGAGGCTCTGATGTTCAGAGTCTCCCGGCTTTTTGAATCATTTCCAGGCGCCCGCCTGCGCGCGGCGCTTCAGGTCAAGGACCTTTTCCTCAATGCGCTGCATAACAGCGAGAAACGCCTCGTCTCCTTTGCCGGTGGGATCGTCCAGCCCCCAGTCCTCCCGGTGGGTGCAGGGCAGCGTCGGGCACTGGACGTTGCAGCCCATGGTGACGACCACGTCCACCGGGGGCAGGTCGGCGAGGGCCTTGCTGTGCTGGCTTGCCTCCATGTCGATGCCGTGGACCTGCTTCATCAGCCGGACGGCGTCGGGGTTGATGCGGCCGCCGGGTTCGGTGCCGGCGGAAAAGCTTTCAAAAACGTCTCCGGCCAGCTTCCTGCCCAGCGCTTCCGCCATCTGGCTGCGGCAGGAGTTGTGAACGCAGAGAAACGCTACCCGTGGCTTTGGAGCGGCAGCGGTACAAGCTGGGCCCTCGCTCCGGGCCGAGCAAAATCGCAAAGGTCTTTTCAGGTCCAAATCCATTCTCCTCTCTGAGGCTGAGCCGAGATCATCGCACAGCTGTTAGAAAAATTATACCACAGCGGAAGGGGAAAAGCCATGCCGCTGCCCGCGCGGGAAGAGAAGGGCTCAGGATGCGCGAATTTGTTTTTGCCATGGGCCGCCCGACCGCTGCTTTGCAGGTGCAATGAAAGGCGGCACTGATTCGTATTCGTCTTGCGGTCCCATTGAAGCGTGCCGAAAAAAGGAAAAACCTGTGGATGTGCTCGGCGGGAGAAGAGAAAAAGCCTCCTTCGAAGGCTCTTTTTCGAAAAAACGGAAGAGGAAAAGGGCGCCAGAAGCGAAAACGGGGCGCCGGTGCAGAACGAACACCGGCTTTTTAGGGAAATTGTCTATGGCCAAAAACGCAAATCTGGACAACACTGTGTGATAATTGAAACATGGTCAAACAAAAAGTGCCGAAGTATAATTTAGACAAATCCCATCGCTTCTATGGAGGTATTTTATGAAAAAAGTTAAAATTGCAGTGATCGGATGCGGTACGATCGCGAATAATGCCCATATTCCTGCATATCTGAAGAACCCCAATGTGGAGATCACTTATTTTTGTGATATCATCGCGCAGCGGGCGCAGGACGCAGTTGAAAAATACGGCTGCGGCAAGGCTGTGGAAGATTACCGCGAACTGCTGAACAGCGACGAGGTGGACGCGGTGTCCGTTTGTACGCCCAACAACGTCCACGCCGAGATTGCCATGGCGTTCCTGCGCGCCGGCAAGGACGTTCTGTGTGAGAAGCCGGCCGCCCGCACCTACAGCGAGGCGCTGGAGATGCAGAAAGTCCAGCATGAGACCGGCCGCATCCTGACCATCGGCGTGTGCAACCGGTTCAACACGGCGGTGAACCGCATCAAAAAGGCCATCGACGCCGGCGAACTGGGCGAGGTGTACCACGTTTACATCAGCTTCCGCTCTCACCGCAGCATCCCCGGCCTGGGCGGCGCTTTCACCACCAAGGCCATCGCCGGCGGCGGCGCGCTGATCGACTGGGGCGTCCACTTCCTGGACATCGTGATGTACTGCTGCGGCGACCCCGCGCCCAAGACCGTGTCCGGCACCGCCTTCAGCAAGCTGGGCAAGGACATCGAGGGCTACACCTACCTGGATATGTGGGCCGGCCCGCCGGTCAAGGACGGCGTTTACGATGTGGACGACTCCGTCACTGCCCTGATCCGCACCGAGGGCCCGGTCATCACCCTGAACGGCGCCTGGGCGCAGAACATCGGCAAGGATGAGATGTACATCGACTTCATCGGCGACAAGGCGGGCATCCGCCTGCAGTACGGCGGCAACTACACCCTGTACACCACCAAGGACGGTGCGCTGGTGGAGAGCAATCCCCGCTATCCCACCACCAACCACTATGAGAACGAGATCAACGCCTTCGTGGATCAGATCCTGAACGGCGGCCAGAGCCCCGCCAGCATCGACAACGCGGTGATCACCTCCCAGATCATGCAGGCGATCTACGACTCTTCCGACGCGGGCAAAGAGGTCAGCTTCGGCTGAACGACACAACGACGCACCGCTGCCGCCGGCACTGCCGGCGGCAGCCTGTGAGTGAAAAGAGGAACATCATGAAAAAAATCGGTGTGATCGACTATTATCTCGATCAGTATCATTTCGAGAATTATCCCACCTGGATCCGCGAGGCTTCCGGCGGCGAGAGCCAGATCGTGTATGCCTGGGCCAAGATGGACAAGCCGGACGGCAAGACCAACGCGCAGTGCTGCGCGGAGCAGGGCATCGAACTGCTGGACGATGTGAACGAGCTGATCGAAAAAAGCGACTGCCTGATCGTTATGTCGCCGGACAACCCCGAAATGCATGAGGAGCTGTGCGCGCTGCCTCTGGCCAGCGGCAAGCCCACCTATGTGGACAAGACCTTCGCGGTGGACCGTGAGACCGCGCTGCGCATCATCGAGATGGCCAGAAAGGGCAACACCCCCTTCTTCTCCACCTCCGCGCTGCGCTATTCCCGCGAGTACGCCGACGTGAACAAGGAGGGCATCGAGTTCATCAGCAGCCGCGGCCCGGGTATGTTCGGCAACTACGGCATCCATCAGCTGGAGCCGATCATCTGCATGATGGGCGCCGGCGTGGAGAAGATCATGTATACCGGCACCGAGAGCACGCCCGCGTTCATCCTGCGCTACCGCGACGGCCGCTGCGCCACCATGGTGCAGCTGGGCTGGGAGTGCGATTTCAGCGTGGCCATCAACTATAAAGGCGACCACGCCCGGGTCATCCAGGGCGCGTCCGACTTCTATCAGCAGTTCATCAAACAGCTGGTGGCTTTCTTTGAGGACGGCGTGCCCCGCGTTCCCGCGGAGGAGACCCTCCAGGTCATCACGATCCTGGAATACGGCCACAAAGCCATGTCCACTCCCGACCAGTGGGTGAAACTTCCCGAATAAACGAATCAGAGGAAAGCCGATGAAAGCAGAGAAGCTGGGGAAACAGTTTCATTTTGACAATGAGTTCTGGGACGAGCCGCTTTCATGCGGGTGGATCGATCTGTATCAGCTGGGCGAGATCAGCTGCGAACACGGATTTGAGATCGAAGAGCACGAGCAGTTCGTGCACGAGGTTACCTACATCATTTCCGGTTCCGGCGAAGCCAGCGTGGACGGAAAAAAGATCCCCCTGCGTGAGGGCGATGTGCTGATGTGTTCCATGGGCCATCAGCACGCCATCCGTGCGGCAGAGCGGGACATCCTTCGCTTTGCTTACATCGGCTTTCGCTTTAATGAGAGCTCCGATCTGAACGACCTTGCGATCCTGAAGGCCTGCTACGAACTGCCCTACATCCTGGTGAAAGACCGCCACGATGTGATGGACCCGTTCCTGCGCGCCATCAACGAGCTGTATTCCAAAACGCTTCTGTGGTATCAGATGCTGCAGAGCTATTGCGAGCAGATCGTGATCCAGGCCGTTCGCGACTCGAAGGTGATCCGCAAAAGCTGGCCGGAACGCAAGTCGGAAAGCCGGTCTGTGAGCACGGAGGTCTACAAGATCATCCAGTATGTGGGCGAAAATGTGGAGCAGATCACCAGCGTGCGGCAGATCGCCGACACACTGTGTTATAACTACACCTATCTTTCGCACTTTTTTGCCCGGGTCACCGGCATCACGCTTCAAAAGTATATCAGTCAGAAAAAGATCGAACGTGCAAGGCAGCTTTTGAAGTATCAGGAATTCAGTGTCACCGAGATAGCCGAACGGCTGAACTACGAAAGCGTGCAGTCCTTCTCCAAGGCGTTCCGGCGGGTGATGGGCGTTTCGCCCACCGCCTACCTGCAGCGGGAACGGCATCAGATGGAAGCCTACGGGGAGGAAACTGCGCAGAGGAGGGAATCCCAGTGAAACGACTGCTGTCCTTGCTGCTCGCCGTGTCCATTGCGGCCAGCATCGTGATAACGCCCACGTTCGCGGAAACAGACCCTGTGCAGGAACAGCCTGTCACAGCTGCTGCGGAGCCTGCACAGGAAAATGAAGAGGAACCTGCCCCGGAAACGGCCGGCGACGCGCAGCAGACGCCAGCCCCGGCCGAAGAGGCGCCCGCGGAGCCCGCGCCCGAAGCGGAGGCATTGCCCGAAGAAGCACCGGCTGAGTCTGTGCCCGAGGAAACGGTGCAGGCTCTGCCGGATTTTGTGCCGCTGAACGAGCAGGCCGTCACCGTGGAGGCCGAGAGCGGCACGATCGTCAGCGGCGGCGGTGTGTCGACCGGTGACGGCAACTTCACCCCTCTCCCCAGCGGCGGCAGCTGCGTGCGCATCTGGGAGAACAATACGCAGATCGACTACACTGTTTCCATCCCTCAGGATGGTCTGTACCAGGTGAAAGTCTACGGCGGCAGCCGTGCGGGCAATTCCGCCACCGACGTGTTCGAGATGGGTTCCCTTTCGGGCAAGGTGACAGTGCCCGACGGCACCGCGCCCAACTGGCAGGAGCTGGCGGTGACCGACTCCAGCGGCGGCGCCCTGGCGACGTTCGCCCTGACGGCGGGGGCGCACACCTTCAGCCTGAAAGCGGCGACGGCCCACTGGTGCTACTACGACAAGTTTGAATTTATCCGTGTGGGCGACCTCCCCGCCGGACCGGACGCGGCGAACAGCACCGTGGTGGAGGCGGAAAGCGCCGGGACGCTGACCTCCACCGGCGACGGGAATTTCCTCGCCCTCAGCGGTTCGGGCTGTGTCCGGGTGCAGGGCGCGGCGGCGGACCTGACCTATAAAGTCTCCATCCCCTCACACGGCCTTTACAATGTCTGGGTCTACGGCGGCAGCCGGGCAACGGACAGTGCTTCCGACCGGCTGTCGGTGAACGGCGCGGACTACGCGGTGGAGGTGCCCGCGGGCACCGCGCCCAACTGGGCGGCCCTGTGCCTGACCGACGACGAAGGCCAGCCCGCACAGCTCGCGCTTAAGGCGGGCGAGATGAGTGCCGTTCTGCATGTCTCGGCCCACTGGTGCTATTACGACAAGATCGTTTTTGAAAAGGTGGGCGAACTGCCCGCGGCGCCCTTCACGGTGCAGGCGGAGGGCTACGCGAAAATGGAGGGCTCCGGCGCTGAGAAGTCTGACAACTGCGGCGGGCACTTCCCCGACCAGGCTCAGGGCGGTGGCATCCGCATGAACGGCCAGGCGGTGACCCTTACCTATACGGCAAACGCGCCCGCGGCCGGCTGGTATGACCTGGCGGTCTATGTGGGCAGCATCGCCGACGCGGACACCGGCCGCGACAAGGTCACGGTCAACGGCACGGAATACAATGTCGTTGCCCCCGGCGCGACAAAGCCGAATCTGTTCGCGGCGCCGCTCACCGACGGGGCGGGCCACACCGCCGGCCCGGTCTGGCTGGAAAAGGGCGCCAACACCCTGACCCTTACATACGAAAGCGCCGCCTGGTGCTATTATGACCGCTTCGAGTTCACCCCCGCATCCGGCCCGGCTCCCACAGGTGATCCGCTTGCGTTGGAGGCCGAAGCCGGCGCGTTCACTGCCGGCAAGGGCAGCGGCTTCAAGATTTCCACCGGCGACGGCAACTTCAGTGCGGTGAGCGCCGGCAGCTGCGTGCGCATGCTGGGCGGAGCCGCTAAACTGGATTATTCCGTCACACTGCCCGAGGACGGCCTGTACACCGTTACGGTCTACGCGGGCAGCCGCGCGGACAACTCCGGTACTGACACCTTTATGCTGGACGGCGCCGGCTATGAGCTGACGGTTCCGGCGGGCGCAAGCCCCGAATGGGCGGCGGTGCAGCCGGTGGTCGAGGCCGAACTGGAGGCCGGGACTCATACCTTCTCCATTGAATACAAGGGCGCCGCATGGTGCTATTACGATAAGATCGTTTTTGAAAAAGTTGGCGAACTGCCCGATGAGCCCAAGGGCCTGCTGGTGGAGGCCGAGGCCGGCTACGTATTCGCCGGCGCAAGCGTGTGCGGCACCGACACCCAGCTGAACCAGACCGAGGGCAACACCGCACTCCGTATCACCGGCGAAAACGCTCGGGTAGACTATTCGCTGTCGCTGACGGAAGGCGGTTTGTACCGGGTGCACGCCCGGGTGGGCCGCCGCGCTGAAAACAGCGGCACCGGCATGGGTCATGCTGGTGGCCAGCAGGGCGTGTTCGTGATCGAAAAGCAGGACGCCCCCGGCTGGAACTGGGTGACGCTGAGCGACGGACAGGGCGGCGAAAAGCTGCTGGCGCTGGAAGCGGGCGAAGTGACCTTTATGCTCACCAGCGAGGTGAACTGGTGCTATTACGACAAATTTGTCTTTGAAAAGGTGGGCGAAATCCTCACCGTCGAGCAGACCATTGCTCTCATCGAGGCGCTGCCCGCCCCGGAGAATATGACCACCGCGGATCGCGCGGCTTATGAGAACGCCCGCTTCTGGTACGATGCGCTGGAGCCCCAGAACCCCGGTGCGTTCCCCCAGTCGGTGCAGGGAAAACTGCTGCTGTGCGGCGCGCGGCTCGCCGCGCTGGATGCGGGAGCGCCGGCGGACGCCGAGCGCTATCTCTACGAGTTTGAAAACGGAGCGGTCACCGGCACGGCGGCTGTGCTGGGGGCCGAGGGCAACATGAAGTCCTACTCCGGCACGGGCTATGTCTGGCTGGGTGACGGCAGCGTGTCGCTGTCCTTCTATGTGCCGCGCAGCGGCCGGTACGACCTGTACCTGGCCGCCGGTTCCGAGACGGCCGATGATAAGTGCGACAATGTCATTGTCAACGGCGGCGAGAACCTGCTGGTCTATGTGCCGAAAAACAGCGCGGGCCGGTGGGTGGAAAGCGAGCCCGGCCGCGAGCGCTACACGGAAGACGTGCTGGATCCCCAGCCGCCTGCCGCCGGCTTTGAGCTGACCGCCGGCTGGAACACCATCACCGTCAAATCGGGCTGGGGCTATTCCAACCTTGACTATCTCTTCATCCAGCCGGCCGACGGCGAGACGGAAGGCGGATATGCCACCCTCACCGATGTGGTTGCGATGATCGAGGCCCTGCCTCAGCCGGATAAGCTCACCGCAGCGGATGTGGCGGCGGTGCAGAAAGCCTATCAGGGCTATCTGGAACTTACCGACAGCGATAAAGCCAAACTCACGGCGCAGCAGCTGGAAAAACTGCTCCTGTGCAGCGCCCGTGCAAACGCCCTGGCGCGGGACCCCAATGCTCCCGCGAACCGCTGGCAGTACGAATTCGAGGACGGAGCCCCCTCCGCCTCCGGCGCGGCCATCGTGGGCGCGGACGGCAACATGAAAAACTTCAGCGGCCGCGGCTATGCCTACATCTTTGACGGCAGCGTGACCCTGCGCTTTTATGTGCCGCAGGCGGGCACCTACCGGCTGAACATGGTCAGCGGCACCGAGGGCAGCGGCGACAAGTGCGACTATGTCACCGTGAACGGCGGAGAGACGCTTTTGGTCTACACGCCCCGGGATATGAACGGCGGCTGGAACGTGAGCCAGCCCGGCCGTGAGCGCTACCTCAACGGCGGCCTGTCGCCGCAGTATCCGGCCTCCGGCTTCTGGCTGAACAAGGGCTGGAACACCATCGTGGTGAAGGCGAACTGGGGCTACTCCTGCTATGACGCGTTTTACATCGAGCCCTTCTTCGGGTATGACTATGAAGGCTATTTCACCCTGGACGAGGTAGAGGAGATGGCCGCCGAGCTGCCCTGGTACAATGAAGTGGACCTGGGCCGCATGGACACGGTGAAGCGCATCTACAAGGCCTATCTGTCCATGAAAGCGGAAGACCAGTATAAGCTGAGCTACCGCGGGCGGCTGCTGATGTGCAACGCGCGCATCAACGCCCTGATGCGCGACCCCGACGCGCCGGAAGGCAGGCTGTGGTATGAACTGGAGGAGGGCCGCGTGGTGGGCAACACCGCCCGCAGCAACGACGCCATCCCCTACGGAGGCTACAGCGGCAGCGGGTATGTGTACCTGTTCGACAAAGGCGCGGAGCTGGACCTGTTCGTGCCGGAGAGCGGCACCTATAACATCTACCTGGTGGCGGGCACCGCTCCCGAGGGCGACAAGTGCGACTACCTCTGGCTCAACCAGACCTATCAGTATATGGTCGCCACCCATGCCCAGCCCAAGCAGTGGGTCTACAGCCCGGCGGGCGTGGAGTCCTATCTCAACGGCAGGCTCACCCCCGCGATGCCCGAGGGCGGCATCTATCTGGAAGCCGGCTACAACTTCATCGAGCTGGTGGCCAACTGGGGCTACAACGCCTACGACGCGCTGATCATCGAACCCGGCACCGGCAGCAGCGCCGCGGGCGCATCGTCCGAGGCGGTCCTGCAGACCGGCCGCACGGGCCCCGGCTGGCCCGGCGAGAGCACTGCCCGCAGCTGGGAGCCGATGGATCTGGCCCAGCTGAGCGTGCAGGCGGGCGCATCCCAGACGGAAAAGAGACGCAACCTGACGGCGGCGGTGGTCGCGGCCTGTGCCGTGGCGGCAGTGGCCGGTGTGGGCGTGGGCGTCGCTCTGCGCAACAAATCCCGACAGGAGGAGCAGGAAGGCTGATATGAAATACGGCACAAAGACGATCAAACGCGGCGCCGCGCTTTTGGCCGCGGCACTGCTGCTTACCCTGGCGGGCTGCACAAGCTCCGCCGGGACCGGCGAGCCGGACTACGCCTCGTATGACCTGGTGGTGACCGCCTGGGACACGCCCCAGCAGGTGCTGGACGCGGTGCGCAATGCGGGCGTGACCCCGTTCCAGCATTTTGACGGCGACTCGCTCCTGGCGCCCAGCGATTTGGCGGAGATGGGCGAAAAAGTGTCGGTGTATCTGTGCGAGGGCAGCTACGAAGCCGGCGACGGCGACTTTATCCTCACCGACGGCAGCTGCGAGCTCACCGTCACCGGCGCGGGCGCCGGCAAGACCGTTGTGAACGCGGGGGGCAGCCTCCGCAAGAACACCGGCTCTGGCCTGTCGGTAAGCGGCGGCGAAAAGACGGTGAAGCTGAGCGGGCTGACCCTTCAGGGCTTCCG
Organism: Candidatus Allofournierella merdipullorum; assembly: GCF_048426865.1. Classification (NCBI taxonomy): domain Bacteria; kingdom Bacillati; phylum Bacillota; class Clostridia; order Eubacteriales; family Oscillospiraceae; genus Allofournierella; species Candidatus Allofournierella merdipullorum. The sequence continues at coordinate 35,612 of NZ_DBFNWJ010000025.1, read as the reverse complement.
CTACGGCGTGCTGATCGAAAACGCGTCGGGCGTGGAGCTGCAGAATGTGGAGCTGGCACAAAACAACTTTGCGGGCCTTCGCATGGAGGCGGCCACCGGCTGCACCGTCAACGGCTGCACCTTCACCGCAAACGGCGGCCCCGGCGCGGGCGATGTGGGCTACGGCCTGTCCCTGGACGACCGCAGCACCGGCAACACCGGCTCCGGCAACGTCTACTCCGGCAACGGAAACGCCAACGCGGTGGACTATCCCTCCTTCTGGGCGACCAGCAGCGACGGCGGCAACTCCATCGAACTGGAACTGGAAGACGGGCCTGCCGCCGTGCAGCCGGTGCTGACCGACCCGGTGATGGAAGCCCAGAACGCCCGGCCCGGGCCTGACGCCCTGCGCTATGAGATGGAGCAGGGCGGCTGCGTCGGCGCCGGCATCACGGACGGCGACAAGATGGAAACGCCCTCCGAAGGGCAGTACGTCTATCTGTTCGACGGCACCATCACCCTGCGCATCGATGTGCCCGAGGCGGGCAGCTATCGGCTGTTCGTGGTGGGCGGCAGCGATGACGGGAACGACAAGTGCGATTATATCCAGGTGAATGGCGGCCCGCAGTACCTCACCTCCTTCCCGGGAGCGGAGCAGGGCGTGTGGCAGCTGTGCCAGCCCGGCACGGAATTCTGGAGCAACGGCGTGCTGCTGCCGCTGGTGCCCACAGAGGGTTTCGCCCTGAACGAAGGCGAGAACGAGATCGTCATCACGGCGAACTGGGGATACAGCGTTTACGACTGTATCTACATCGAGAAAATACAGGAAAACTGAGAAAGGACGGCAGCTATGACGAAATTGCTGAAAAAGACGGCCTGTACGCTGCTGACCCTTCTTCTGCTGACGGGCCTTGTGCCCGCAGCGCAGGCGGAAGAATCATCACAGGAGGTGCAGCAGATGCCGGCACTGACAGGCATGTTCGTGGCTACGGAGCTTGTGACCCATGACAACCCCTGGACGCAGGAGGACTGGAACCACGCTGTGCGCCAGCTGAAAGACGCGGGCATGGACAAGATCGTTCTGCAGTACGCGGTGCAGTATTACAGCGAAAGCTACAAGGTGTACTACTACACCCCCAGCTTTGAGGACCCGGGCGAGAACGTGAACAACCGCCAGCAGACCATTGAATACGCCCTGAACGCCTGCCGCGACAACGGCGTGCAGCTGTGGCTGGGCCTGCATCTGGCCGAGGATATGTGGTTCTCCTCTATGAACGCCGGTTTCCGTGATGTGGGCGAGGACGGCAAAAGCGAATTCCTCACCACCAGCGCGGAATTTTCCAAAAAGGTGTTCGACGATTTGTGGGCCCAGTACGGCGCGGAATACGGCGACGTGATCGGCGGCTGGTATCTGCCCTATGAGTTCAACAACACCGTGGGCGAGACCGCCCGCACCCGTCTGGTGCAGGACTTCTACGCCCCCCTCACCGAGCATATGAAGCAGGTCACACCGGACAAGCAGATCATGGTCTCCCCGCTGATCTACCCGCCCATGCTCACCGAGCCCACCCAGGAGATGCTGAACACCTGGGAGATGCTTTGCTACGACGTGTGGGCGAACTCCCGCGTGGACATCATCGCGCCCCAGGACGGCTGCGGCTGGGAGTCCAGCGTGCGGGAGAACCTGCCCCCGTATTACGAGGCGATGGTCCGCGCGAAGGAAGCGGCCCAGACCGAGCGTGACCGCAAGGGCTGGGGCAGGGCCGTTGCCTGGAACAACCCGGAACTTTATTCCATGACCGGCTCCAACACCATGACCATGCAGCGCTTTGGCGCCAACATGCAAACGCTGGACCAGTATGTGGAAGAACACGTGAGCTTCAGTTTGCACAGCCTGGTGTATTTTGACGACCTGACCAAGGCGGGCACCAACCCCACCAACCGGGCTTTCTACGAAGCCTATCTGCGCATGGTGCAGCAGGGCGGCCTCACCCAGCCCGAGCAGCCCATCCCCGCGCCTTCGGGCCTGAGCGCCGCGGTGGAGAACGAGTTCGACGCCGCGCTGAGTTGGGAGCGCCTTGAACTGGAGGATCCGGCCCTGCCGGTGGCGGGCTATCAGATCCGCCGCGAGGATGTGAACGACCCCGAAGCCGGCGCGATCCTGCTGCGGGACGTGCCCCAGCCCGCGGAGGGCGAGCAGACCGTGACCACGGTGGACGCCCAGCTGGAGCCGGGCCATACCTACCGCTATTCGGTGTACGCCTATGACGGCGCGGGCAACCTTTCCGGGCAGCCTGCGGTGACCGAAGTGACCATTGACAGCACCGCCGTGGCCCTCAAGACAGTGAGCGCCAAGCAGACGGTGTCGCCCCTGGCGGTGTCCGCCTACGGACTGGACAACGCGCCGCTGGTCAGCGGCGACCTCTCCGCCCTGACGGCCGGAGGAACGGACGTCCGCTTCGCCCTGCCGGAGGGGGAGAGCTCGGTGCGCTATGTGCTGCAGCTGGACAATCAGAGCGAGCAGCCCGTATCGTTTGTGTATCTGAATGTAAAATACAGCCCGGCCGAGGGCCTGTATTTCCCCCAGAAGATCGAAGTCCTGGCGGACGGTGTGCCGGTGAACACCCTGTATCCCCAGCAGGAATACGGCACCAGTATGGTGGGCGATGTGCGGGTCGCCATCAGCCTGAACGGGGCGACGGCCGCAGAGAAGCTGGAACTGGTCATCACCCAGAACCAGCAGTATCTGGCGCTGGCGGGCCTGCAGGCAAGCGCACCCGCCGCGGGCCTGCAGATGCCCGATGACTACACCGCGCCGGCCAATCTTGCCGCCGGGCTGCCGGTGGTCATCAGCGGCTACGCGGCCACCCAGAACTTTGACCCCAACGCCAGTTTCCGCGGCACCGACCGTTTGGTGCTGGACTACGGCGCCGGCCTCATCACCACGGAGACGAACCTCTACAAAGGCGGCTACGCCACCGATCTGCTCACCCGCGGCAGCGAGGACCTGCCCTTTGTGAGCTGGCAGGCGGACGGCGGCAGCTGCCGCATCCCCGGCAAGGCGGCGGACGCCGACCGGTCGGTGTGGCTGCGCACGGTGGGCCTGGGCTCCAGCTTTGACCTCACGGTGGAGCTGGAAGCGCCTCAGACCATTCAGGGCGTGTCCACGGAATGGCTGTCCGACCGGGACGCCGCGGTGTTCCTGCCGGTCTACATCGAGTACTACGGCATGACGCAGGCGGGTGTGGAGCAGTTGATCGGCGTGGCCAAGCGCCCCAACGAGGCACAGATCGACTTTACCCGCCCGGCCGCGCAGGACAACTGCCACCGGCCGGAGACCTTCCGCTACAAAGCGGCGGACACGGGCGAGACCGTCTACACCAAGATCATCGCCCGGGTGTATGTGCAGTATCCCGCCAACAGCCATTTTGTGCGGGCATTCTCGGTCTATTGATCCATGAAAAAGGAGGAGCTTCGACCCATGAAAAAGAGCCTTTTGCTGAAAATCATCTGCCTTGCGCTGGTTCTGGCGCTGGCGCTGTGTGCCTGCGGCACTCCGCCCGAGAACGTCACCAGCGACGCCCAGTCCGGCGCGCAGGGCGGCGGGGAGCCGGTGGAGACCCATCCGGAGATCTCCGGCACCGTGACCTTTGCGGTGCGCGACAACGTTCTGGAGCAGACCCGCGCCTTGCTGCGTGAGTTCATGACCATCTACCCCAACATCCGCGTGGAGGTGCAGGAGTTCTCCAGCTCCGATGACCTGTACACCTACCTGACCACCCAGTCCACCGCCCAGAACATGCCGGACGTGGTGCTGGGCTGGGACAACCTGTCCGCCTTCGCGCTGCAGAACTGGCTGTACCCGCTGAACGAGTTCCTGGATGCCGACGACGAGACCCAGTACATCAATCAGGAGATCCTGGACGGCTTCACCTATGAGGGACAGGTGTACGCCGTGCCTTCCTACCTGCTGTTCTCCAGCGTTGTGGTCAACCTGGACCTGCTGGACGAGCTGAACCTGGATGTTCCGGGCTATGACTGGACCATCGACGAGTTCGTGGAGCTGGCCAAAGCGGCCACCACCACCTCCACCTCCGGCATCAACCACCTGGAGTCTCTGGACCAGTATCTGATGATGCAGCTGCAGGAGACCGGCGGCCAGTGGGGCTATGATCCTGCCACCCGCACCTTCAACCTGACCAGCGGCGCCTTTGAGCAGGCCGAGCGCTATGTGGAGGACCTGCGCAAGGTGCCTCAGCTGGTGGCGGACGACCTGCGCGATCCCAACGTCACCGCCAACGGCGGCATGGACGACTACGCCAAGAAGTTCGGCGCCAACGCCGACGGCCTGGCGGACGGCAAGATCCTCATCGCCAACCAGAGCACCTGGGACGACACCTGGCTGGCCACCTCTCTGGAAGGCATCAACTGGGACTTCTATCCCATCCCCGGCGTCACCGCCGAGAGCGGCAAGCAGATCGTCCACGCGGACTACGGCATGATGCTGTCCACCGCGCAGGATCCGGAGGCCGCCTTTGAAGTCCTGAAATTCTTCACCTACGGCAAGGACGGTCTGCTCGCCCGCATGCGCCTGCAGGAGGAGAACGCCGGCGGCATGTTCGCCAACAACCGCTTCACCGTGCCGGCCAGCAGCCATCCCGAAGTGGCGGAGATGTTCGCCAACTGCACCAATGTGCCCGAAGGCGTCAAGTATATGTACGCCCACATGGATAACGCCGTGAAGGGCGACTACAGCAAGGTGCTGCCGGATTACTGGAAGGTGGTCAACGACAGCATCTACCAGGCCATCGAGCGTATCCGTAACGGCGAGGACCCCGCCTCTGTTGCGGCGGAGACCGAAGCGAAGATCAACAACGATTTCGCCGCCAGCTATGCGGTGTTCAGCGAACAGATGAAACAGGTCCAGAGCGATTTTGAGGCAATGAGAGCACAGTGATCCCGCTCTGCGGGTGAACAAAGCCGGGAGGCCGCTGAAAACAGGACGGCCTCCCGCTTTTTGAATGAATTTTGCTGCCGGAGGTACGGCCGATGAGAAAACGAAAAGCAAGTGTGCTGCTGGCGGGCGTTCTGCTGGCCGCGGCGCTGATGAGCGGCTGCGGCCAAAGCGTGCAGCAGGCGAAGGCGCAGGGAGACCCCCAGCCGGCGCTCTACCACGGAGATTGGTCCGTGGCGGACCCGGACGCGGTGAGCTTTGCCGCGCAGCCGGCCGAGGGCGGCTTCTGGCAGATCCCGGCGGGCGGCTCACAGCAGATCGTGCTGGAAGTGCCTGCGGCGGGCGAATACACCCTGCTGCTGCATTATGCCACCGACGAGGACGTGATGCTGCGCAGCGTGCTCAGCGTGCAGCTGGCGGGGCAGGAGTGCATGACCCAGCTCCACTCCATCTGGCGGGACGAGACCAAAGACTACGGCGCCGACCGCTACGGAAACCAGACGCCGCCCACCCAGGTCACCGTGGATGAGCCGGTGAGCGAGTTTGTGATCGATCAGTCGCAGATCGCGCGCACGCCCTTCGTGTTTGAACTTCCGGCCGGCAGCGCGCAGCTCACCCTCTCCAGCGAGGACGTCGGCCTGCGGGTGTACGGCGTGGAGCTGGTGCGGGCGGAGCCCACCCCCGGCTACGCCGAGTACCGCCAGGCCCAGGGCGAAGGCCCCGACGGCGCGGACCGCATCGTGATCGAGGGCGAAAACTACAGCGTGAAGTCCGACTCGTCCATCCGCGCGGGTGCGGAGCGCAGCGCCTCTCTTTCGCCCTATGACTATACCTGCCTGCTGCTGAACGTGCTGGACGGCGGGGCCTATTCCACCGCCGGCCAGAAGGTGCAGTATTCCTTTACGGTGGAAAACGCCGGATACTACGATCTGGCCTTCCACTACCGGCAGAACAGCAAGGAAGGCCTGCCGGTCTATCAGAACATCCGCATCGACGGCAGGAGCCTCTTCGCCGAGATGGAGAGCATGCCGTTCCCCTATACCGGGGTGGAATACGCGAACGCGGTGCTCACCGCCGACGGCGAGCCGGCGGGCATCTGGCTGGAAGCGGGGGAGCACACCCTGCTCCTTGAAGCGGACGGCACCCCTCTGCAGGAGGCGGTGGACCGCATCGACGCTGTGATGGAACAGCTCTCCGCCATCGGGCTGGAGATGAAAAAGCTGGCGGGCACCCAGGCGGACTCCAACCGCACCTGGGACGTGGAAAGCTATCTGCCAGGCGTTCTGGACCAGCTGGCGGCCTGCGAGGAGGAGCTGTGGGACATCTACGCCCTGCTGGGCGAGATGCAGGACGCACAGCCCGCGGCGGTCCTCGGCGTCAAGCAGGCGGCGGGCAATCTGGAAAAGATCCTGGAGCGGCCGGAGAAGATCCCCGGCAAGCTGTCGCTGCTCAGCGAGGGCTCCGGCTCCGCCACCCAGCTTCTGGCCGACCAGATCGACAAACTCAACGGCCAGAGCCTGACCATCGACGCGATCTATCTGCAGAGTGAGCCCTTTGACCAGAAAGAGAACGCGGGCTTTTTCACAGAACTGGCCGACGATGTGAAGCGCTTTTTCTACGCGCTGATGCTGAAGGACGACGCCGGTTCGGAGGAAAAGACGCTGGAGGTCTGGGTGAACCGGCCGGTGCAGTACATGGAAGTGCTGCAGACCATGGCCGACACCGACTTCACCCCCAAAACCGGCATCAAGGTGCGCTTTTCCCTGATGCCCAGCGAGCAGCGCATCGTGCTGTCCAACGCCACCGACATGGCCCCGGACGTGGTGATGGGCCTTGCCACCAACACGCCCTTTGACCTGGGCCTGCGTGGCGCGGTGTGCGATCTGACCCAATTCGAAGGTTTTGCGGAACTGATGGAGGAGTATAACCCGGAATCCATCACCCCCTACATCCTGGGCGACCAGGTGTTCGGACTGACCGAGACCCAGGACTTCTACGTCCTGTTCTACCGCACCGACATCCTGGAGCAGCTGGGCCTGGAACCGCCCCGCACCTGGGAGGACGTGCGCGATCTGATGCCGGTGCTGCAGCGCAACTCGATGAACTTCTACCTGCAGCTGTCCGGCTACACCGGCACCAAGCCTCTTTACAGCACCGCGCCTTTCCTGATGCAGGCGGGCGGCGGTATCTATGCCGAGGGCGACGCGACCCGGACGGGTATCAATTCGGCGGCATCCCTCGCCGGGTTTGAGACCCTCACCGACCTTTACCGCCTTTACAGCGTGCAGCCCACGGTGTCCAGCTTTTACAACAATTTCCGCTACGGCCAGATCCCGCTGGGCGTTGGCTCCTTCTCGGACTATGTGAAGATCAAGAACGCCGCGCCCGAGATCGCCGACAAGTGGGCCGTGGCGCTGGCTCCCGGCGTGGAGGACGAGAACGGTGTGATCCACAACGGCACCACCGGCGCCTCCTCCGCCTGCGCCATCATGTCCGGCTCCGAGATGCAGCAGGAGAGCTGGGAATTCCTTCAGTGGTGGCTGTCCGCCGAGGTGCAGACCACCTTCGGCAACACCCTCCAGACCACCTACGGCCCGGAATACCTGTGGAACAGCGCCAACATCGAGGCGTTCTCCCAGCTGAATTTCCCCAAAGAGGACAGGGAAGTCATTCTGGAGCAGTGGAGCCAGATGAAGGAGATCAACCGTCATCCGGCCCTGTACGCGGTGGAGCGTGAGCTGAGCAACGCGTGGCAGAAGGTGGTGGACGAAAACACCCCGGCCCGCATCGCGCTGGACGAAGCGGCGGCCAACGTTGACCGGGAATTCCGGCGCAAGCTGGCGGAGTTCGGCTATCTTGACGCGGAGGGAAACGTGCTGACGGCTTATGAGTATGTGCCGGCGCAGCAGATTTTGGAGAGCTTGTCAGATGAAAAAGATTAAAGATTTGCTGAACAGACATTCCCACTGGGTGCTGCTGGCGCCGTTCCTGGCGTGCTTCACGGTGTTCATCCTGCTGCCTGTTTTGTGCGCGGTGGGCCTTTCGTTCACCCGGTTCGACACGGTGCAGTTCCCGGAGTTCATCGGCCTGGACAACTACATCTCCATCTTCACCCAGGACCGGGACTTCATGCAGCACGTGCTGCCAAACACCATCGTCTATGCGCTGGCGGTGGGCCCCGGCGGCTACCTGCTGTCTTTCATGCTGGCGTGGCTGCTCTCCCAGCTGAGCAAATGGCCCCGCACGGTCCTGGCCATCGTGATCTACTCGCCGTCCATTCTGGGCAACGTGGCGCTGGCGGTGGTGTGGGGCGTGCTCTTCTCCGGCGACAGCAACGGCTATCTTAACCGGATGCTGCTGGCGTGGAACGTCATCGAAGAACCCATCCTCTGGCTCACCTCGCCCCAGTATCTCATGCCCATCATGATCTTCGTGGGCCTGTGGTCCAGCATGGGCGTGGGCTTTCTGGCGATGCTCTCGGGCATTCTGAACGTCAACCCGGAACTCTACGAGGCGGCGGCCATCGACGGCGTGCACAGCCGCCTGCAGGAGATCTGGTACGTCACCATTCCGGCCATCAAACCGCAGATGCTGTTCGGCGCGGTGATGGCGCTGGTGGGCACCTTCAACTCGCCGGGCATGGGCGTGGCGCTTTCCGGCTCCAACCCCACGCCGCAGTACGCCGGTCAGCTGATCGTGAACCACATGGACGACTACGGCTTTTTGCGATATGAGATGGGCTATGCCGCTGCGCTTTCGGTGGTGCTGCTGATCCTGGTCTGGCTTTCCTCCCGGGTGGCCTACAGGCTGTTCGGAGAAAGCGATGACTGATATCTGAATCAAAGGAGACACGGGATTATGGCAAAACACTCGGTGATCAAAACCGCGCCGGAAAAATTCAAGGCGGATCAGATCTGGACCTATCTTATCCTTCTGCCGGTGATCGTTATCATGCTTCTGCCGGTGCTTTATGTGCTGTTCCACGCGTTCAAGCCGATGGATGAGCTGTTTGCCTATCCGCCGCGCTTTATCACCCTGCGCCCTACGCTGGACAACTTCAAGCGCCTGTTCGCCATGGCCGACACTTCCAACTGGCCGGTAACGCTGTATATCTTCAACAGCCTGGTGTCAACGGTGTGCGTTGTGGTGGGTGCGCTTTTGATGTGCGCGGCGGCGGGCTACGTCCTTTCCAAAAAGAACTTCCGCGGCAAGCGCACTATCCAGCGCCTGAACCAGGCGGCGCTGATGTTCGTGCCGGTGGCGGTGGCGGTGCCCCGCTTCCTGATCATCAAGCAGCTGGGGCTGATGAACAGCTTCTGGTCTCAGATCCTGCCGCTGCTGGCCATGCCGGTGGGCCTGTTCCTGGTGCAGCAGTTCATCGACCAGCTGCCCAACTCTCTGCTGGAGGCCGCCCAGATCGACGGATGCTCCGATTACGGCATCCTGTTCCGCATCGTGATCCCCATCATCAAGCCGGCGCTGGCAACGGTGGCCATCCTGGCCTTCCAGTCCGCGTGGAGCTCGGTGGAGGCCTCGCAGATGTTCATCGACAGCGAAAAGATCAAGACCTTTGCCTACTATATGTCGGCAGTCACGTCCCCCACGGGCAACACGGTGGACGGACAGGCCATGGCCGCGGCGGCTGCCGTGATCATGTTCGTGCCCAATGTGGTGCTGTTCGTGCTGATGCAGTCCAAGGTGATGAATACGGTCGCCCATTCGGGCATCAAGTAAAGGAGGTGCTCCGCAGCATGAAAAGACGCAGAGGACTGCTGGCAGCCGCGGCGACGCTGGCCCTGCTTTCCGGCCTGCTGGCGGTGCACGCGGAAACCGGCTCTTCCGGCAACGCCACCACCTCCACCTTCGTCACGCAGGCGGGCTCCGACCAGCTGGTGCCCACCCAGGACGCCTACCTCACCGGCGATGTGCTGTTCCTGGATTCGCCGCTCACCATGCCGGAGGACATCTTCGTGCAGGGCGGCCGGCTGTATGTGGCGGACAGCGGCGCCGGCCGCATCGTGAGCACCGATCTTTCGGGCGGCGATGTGCAAAGCCTGGGAGAGGGCATTCTGTCCTATCCCACCGGCGTGTTCGTGACCGACGCGGGCGAGATCTATGTGGCCGATTCCGGGCTGCAGACGGTGGCGGTGCTCAGCGCCGACGGTCGGCTGCTGCGCCGGTATGACCGGCCCCAGACCCGCACCTTCGGCGCCAACGCCCAGTACCAGCCCTCCAAGGTGGCGGTGTCCGACGCTGGCATCATTTATATCGTGTCCACCGGCTCCTTCGACGGCGTGATCCAGCTGGACCAGTCGGGCGAGTTTTTGGGCTATTACGGCTACAACAACGTGCAGATGTCCATGCTGGAGACCATCCAGAACCTCATCTTCACCGAGGAGCAGCTGGCCCAGCTGTTCAACAAGATCCCGCTGGCCTTCTACAATCTGGCGCTGGATTCCAAGGGCATGTGCTACACCGTGACCCAGAAGACCGATGTGGCGCCGCTGAAAAAGCACAACATCGCCGGAGTGAACATCCTGAACTCCTCGCCTGAGGTGGAGAATCTGGCGGATTTGTGCATCGGGCCGGACGGCCAGATCTTCACCGTCAGCGAGAGCGGCATGATCTATGAGCTGGACAACAACGGCACGCTGCTGTTCGCCTGGGGCGGTCAGGCCGCCAACAGCGAGCGGCGGGGCCTGTTCACGCTGGCGGCGGGCATCGCCGTGGATGAGGACTGCTGCCTCTACGTCCTGGACAAGGAGCGGGGCGTGGTGCACACCTTTATCCCCACCGAATACGCTTCCTTGATGCACACCGCCATCCGCCAGTATGAGGACGGCAGCTATGCCGACAGCCGCGACACCCTCACCCGGCTGGCGAAGCTCAGCGGCGACGTGCAGATGGTCAACTATTACATGGGCAACAACCTGATGCAGCTGCGGGACTATGAGGGCGCCATGGAGAGCTACCGCCGCGCGGGCGACAGCGCGGGTTATTCCGACGCCTTCTGGGAGGTCCGTACTGCCGGCGTGAACCAGTGGTTCGCCGCGGGCGCGCTGGCGCTGGCGGCGCTGGTGTGCGGCGGCCTGCTGCTGGGCCGCCTGCGCCGCAGGAAGGCCCGGCCCGCCGCGCCGATCTATTACTACACCGACGGGCGCAAGGCCGGCGAGATCGGCCTGGGCGAAAACCTGCGCTTTGCCTTTAAGTTCTTCAAGCATCCCTTCGACGCCTTTTACGAGGTGAAAGTGGGCGCCCGGGGCACCGTGCTCAGCGGCACCGTGCTGTATCTGCTGGCCTTTGCGGCCTTCGCCTTTTACTATGCCGGGCGCGGCTTTGCCTTCAGCCAGCTGGAACTGAGCGAAATATCGCCGTTCTATGTGATGATGCTGTTTTTCCTGCCGGTGGGGCTGTTTGTGCTGGCCAGCTATATGGTGAGTGAGATCAACAACGGCGAGGGAACGTTCAAAAAGATGTACGCGGGCATGAGCTATGCCATGATCCCCTTCATCTGCATCGCGCCGGTGCTCACTCTTTTGAGCCATGTGCTCACCCTGTCGGAGTCCTTCCTGATCTCCTTCGGCATGGGGTTCTGCGTCGTCTGGAGCGGGGTGCTGGTGCTGCTGGCCATCAAGGAGATCCACAACTACGAACCCGGCCAGGTGGCGATGAACGTGCTGCTGGCGCTCTTTTTGATGATCGTGATGATTTTCGTGGGGTCCATCATCGGCATGTTCTGGGACACCGTGCTGGATACCCTGTCCGCTTTCGGAAAGGAGGTGCTCTATCGTGTCACAGGCTAAAAGCCGCATCGCCGGGCGCATTGCCGCCTTTGCGCTGGCGGCGGGGCTGCTGCTGAGCGCGCTGCCCGCCGTGTCCGCGGGGGAGAGCACCCCCGGCCAGCGGGAGCTTGGTTCCAACCGCTATACGCAGGTGCTCGCCGAGAGCGAAACGCTGACCGGGTTTGACCTGGAAGGCTTCGAACTGCTGATGGAAAACGAGACGCTGGCGGTCTATTACCGCGAGCAGACCGGCGGCATCCGTGTGCAGGACAAGCGCTCCGGGTATGTCTGGGGCATGATGGCCCAGGACAAGCCCGAAAACCTGAATACCCGCTGGGCGGCCATTGCCAATTCTCTGGTGATGGCGGAAGTCTACGACAGCCAGGACAAGCTGGTGTTTGCGGGCGCGCAGAGCATGGAGTGCACCGTGCGGGGGAACACCGCCGTCATGGATGTGTACTTTGACGAGTGGCAGCTGGGCTTCACCTTTGAAATGACCCTGAACGAAAACGCGCTGACCTTTTCCATGAGCGACGACTCCATCCGCGAGGAGGGAGAGTACCGCCTGGCCAGCGTCACCTTTGCGCCCTTCTTCGGCGCGGTGGAAGGGGATTCAGTCCCGGGATACGTCTTTTTGCCGGACGGCTGCGGCGCGCTGATGCGCTTTTTGAGCCCCCGCAACTATCTGCAGGGCTACGCCAAGCGCATCTACGGGGCTGACTATGCCATCGACGCCATCAACTCCGCCTACACCGGCGCGCAGAACACCACGCTGGAGGAACAGACGGTGACGCTGCCGGTGTTCGGCATGACCCACGGCGAGCGGCAGAACGCTTTTCTGGCGGTGGCGCAGCAGGGCGAGGAATACGGCACCATCACCGCCGACCCGGCGGGCCTTGTGTGTGACTATACCCGCGCCAACGTGAAGTTCGTCTACCGCCAGATGTACGAACAGCCCATCAGCCGGGTGGGCGTGGGCGTGCAGACGGTGCAGGCCCAGCCCAACCGGGTGGACCCGCAGATCAGCTATTATTTCCTCACCGGTCAGGACGCCGGCTACACCGGCATGGCGCGGCAGTACCAGTCGCTGCTGGTGGAGGCGGGCGTGCTGACCCGCCGCGAATGGGATGAAACGGTCCCCCTGCGGGTGGACTTTCTGGCGGCAGACGTCCAGAAGGAATTCATCGGTACCTCGGTGAATGTGGCCACCTCCGCCGAGACGGTCCTTGAAACGGCGGAGCAGCTGCGGCAGGCCGGCGTGGAAGGGCTTTCCGTGGGTCTGCTGGGCTGGCAGAAGGGCGGCCTGCACGGCTACGACAAGACGGCGTCCGCCTCAAAAACGGTATACGGCGGCCTGGACGCGCTGGAGCAGCTGGGGCAGGAGGTGCCCCTCTCGCTGGTGGCGGACCCCTTCAGCGCCAAGGAGGGGCAGTTCAACACCCGCAGCGAGGGCGCCATCTCCCTGTCTCAGACACTGGTAATGAAGCAGGGCGACGAGGACGCCTTCCTGGACGACACCTATTACCTCAAACCGGCGGCGGGCCTGGAGGCGCTGCAGGCCCAGACCCGCCAGCTGACGGACGCGGGCCTGGAGAACTTTGTGTTCAACGGACTGGGCGAGCTTCTCTACGGGGAATACCTCACCCAGGAGAGCACCAGCCGCACCCAGGTGCGTCAGCAGGTGGAGCAGGCGGCCGGCGAGCTGGAGCAGCTCTGCGGCCCGCTCACCCTCACCCGTCCCAACGCCTATCTGCTGGCCTACACGGGCGCCTGCGACCAGACGCCCATGACCGGCAGCCAGTTCCTGTACGAGACCGACACCGTGCCCTTTTTGCAGATGGTGCTCTCCGGCTATGTGGAGCTCTATGCGCCCTATACCAACCTGAGCTTCTACTCCCAGCTGGACCTTCTGAAGATGATCGATTTCAACACCTGCCCCACCTATCTGCTCACCGAAAAGGACAACTACGCGCTGCGCAACACCGCCTCGGCGGACCTGTGCAGCACCGCCGCCCGGGAGTGGGTGGACTCGGTGGCCGAGACCTACCGGACGGTGAGCGAAGTGCTGGGCGAGGTGCGCGGCCAGGTCCAGCTGGACCGCCGCGTGCTGGAAACGGGCCTGGTGGAAAACACCTATGAAGAGGGCGTGGTCTACGTGAACTACAACGAGACCGCCCGCACCCTGCCCGGCGGCACAACGCTTCCCGCCCTGAGCGCGGTGTATCTGGAAGGAGGGGACGCACGGTGAAAAAGAAAGGCGCACCGAAAAAACACGCCAGCCTGCGCACGCAGAACGCCCTGGAAGGCTACATCTTTCTGCTGCCGTGGCTGGCGGGCCTGCTGGTCTTCACGCTGTTCCCCTTTCTGTATTCGATCTTTCTGAGCTTCAGCGAGGTGCAGATGTCGCCCACCGGCATCAAGACCCGTTTCGTGGGCCTTCAGTGGTACAAAGAGGCTTTCACGCTGGACACCACCTTCACCCTCTCGCTGCTGGACACCATGAAATTCGTGCTGCTGAGCACCCCGATGATCGTGGTGGTGGCGCTGTTGCTGGCGCTGCTGCTCAACGGCAAATTCCGGGGCCGGGGCTTTTTCCGGGCGGTGTTCTTCTTCCCGGTGCTCATCATCAGCGGCCCGGTGATCCAGGAGCTGCTCAGCACCGACACGGTGGCGGTCATCCGGCCGGAGAATTATCTGATCTATGATTTTGTGGCCTCGCTGCCCACGGTGTTGTCGGCGCCGCTGATGTACATCTTCGACAACATCGTGCTGATCATGTGGTTCTCGGGCGTGCAGGTGGTCCTGTTCCTGGCGGGCCTGCAAAAGATCGGCTACCCCATCAAGGAGGCGGCCGCCATCGACGGCGCCTCGGTCTGGCAGATGTTCTGGAAAATTTATCTGCCTTTCCTGCGGCCGCTGATTTTGCTGAACACCATCTACACGCTGGTGCAGCTGAGCGCCTTTTCCAGCAACGAGGTCAACAAGGAGATCGTGAACAAGATGACGCTGGTGGGCAAGACCTACGGTTATTCCTCGGCGCTGGCGTGGATCTATTTTGTCTGTATGCTGGCAGTGCTGGGCGTAGCCTTTCTGCTGCTGCGGGAACGAAAGGAGAGCCGCCGATGAAAAAACGTCTTTCCGCCGACCCGGTGCGGCTGAAACACCACGGCAAGCGCATCGCCATGAGCGCCGCGCGCTACTTTTTGCTGATCGGCATCGGCGCGGTGTTCCTCTATCCCATCCTGTTCATGCTGGTGAACTCGCTGAAGGATGTGCAGAATCTGGTGAATCCCACCATCGAGTGGCTGCCCTCCCACCTGTATCTGGAGAACTTCGGCCGTGCGCTCTACACGCTGCAGTATGAGCGGGTGCTGCCCTTCACGGTGCTCTACGTTGCGGTGGCGGCGCTGGCGCAGACCGTCAGCTGCGCCATGGCCGGCTACGCCTTTGCCCGCCACGAGTTCCCCCTCAAGCGGCTGTGGATGGTCATGCTCATCGTGGCCTTCCTCATCCCGGCCCAGGTCACGCTGGTGCCGAAGTACCTGATGTTCTACAAATACGGCCTCACCGGCTCCCCGCTGGCCACCTGGCTGCCCGCTCTTCTGGGGCAGGGGGTGAACAGCTCCATTTTTGTGCTGGTGTTTTATCTGTTCTTTGCCGGCTATCCCCGTTCCTACGACGAGGCCGCCCAGCTGGACGGAGCGGGCCGTCTGACGGTGTTCTTCAAGGTGGCGCTGCCCATGGTGGGGCCGGCCATCGTGGTGAGCATCCTGTTCTCCTTCGTCTGGTTCTGGAACGAGACCTACACCTCCAGCCTGCTGCTGGGTTCGGAGTTCCGCACGCTGCCCATGAAACTGGAAAGCTTTGTGGCGGAGTTCACCAGCATTTATCAGTCCTCCTCGTCCTCCAGCATGGCCACCAAGCTCAACGAAAGCCTGCGCATGGCGGCCACGCTGCTGGTCATCAGCCCGCTGATGCTGCTCTATGCAGTGCTGCAGCGCCGGTTCATCGAGGGCATCGAGGCGGCAGGCCTCACAGGCGAATAAACCACAGCAAAAAGGGGACCGGCCCAAGGGCCGGTCCCCACATTTGAACGTTTTTCTGTCAGCCGCAGCGCAGGTCGTTCTGCGGGCGGCAGCCCTGCAGCACCTCGTCCAGCGAGGGGCAGCGAAGGCTGGTGTGCATCCGGATCGCCTTTTCGGCGTACATCGCCGCGTAGAAGGCGGAGAAAGCGTCCTCCAGCGCGGGCAGGGGAGAAGCGTCCTCCTCGATCATGCGGATCAGCGCGCTGAGCTGGGCGTACATGTCCTTGTATTTGGACGGGAGGTTGATGGAGGTGTACTGGCCGGTCTCGCTGGAGTAAAGACTGATGAGATCGCCCTCCTCCTGGTTCTCCTGCCGGGCGCTTTGCAGCGTGAGGGAGACGCGCCCCTTGTCGCCCACAAACTCCTTCAGGTTCTGGGAGGCCATGTTGGGGCTCCAGCCGGCCTCATAGTAGCCCATGCAGCCGTTGGCCAGCCGCACGTTGATGACGCCGTAGTTGTCCCGCGGGGCGTCGGCGTCGATGCGGGCGGAAAAGCCGCCCACCGACACGATGGACGAGCCGCTGAACCACTGCATCACGTCCAGATAATGCACGCCGCAGTCCACGATGGGCGAGCAGTCCTCCATCAGCCGCTTGTAGCGCGGCCAGTTCATCGCGTGGTGGTTCTGCACCATGCGGATGGTCTTCAGCTGGCCGATGGCTCCGCCGGCGATCAGCTCGGCGATTTTGTTGTAGGCGCGGTTGTGGCGCAGGATGTGGGCGATCAGCACCTTGCAGGAGGAGCGGCGCACAAGATCGAAAAACTCCACGCCGTCCTCCACGCTGCCGGCGATGGGCTTTTCGCACAGAACGTGCTTGCCGTGAGCCGGGCAGTCCCGGGTGATGGGCAGATGGCTGTCCACATATGAAGCGACGATCACGATGTCCACCGCCGGGTCGTCCAGAAACTCCCGGTAGTCGGTGCCGAAGCGGGCCGCGCCATAGCGGCGGGCGAACTCCGCTGCCCGCGCCGGGTCCTGATCCACCACGCCGGCGATGCGGATGTTGTCGCGGTAATAAATGTCCTCAATGTGCTGCTGGCCGATGTGACCGCAGCCGATGAGCAAAACGCCGTATTGTTTAGCCATGTGCCCTTTCCCCCTCAAAAAAACGGATGCGTCAGAACTGCGGGTGGCTGCGCAGGAAGTTCACCGCCAGCGCGATGTCGGCGGCGGGGTCGGCGCCCACCTCGCGTTCGATGGTCAAAAAGCCCTTGTAGCCGATGTCGTTCAGCGCTTTCAGATAGCCGTCGAAATCCACCTTGCCCTGTCCCAGAGGCACTTCCTTGAAGTACTCCTCCATGCGCAGGTCACCGATGCCGCCCTCGGCAAAGAAATCGTAAATCACCTGGGGGTCGGTCTTTTTCAGCATCAGGCCGTCCTTGGCGTGGGTGTGGACGATGTAGTCCCGCAGGGTGTAAACGGCTTTCACCGGGTCGTTGTCGGTCACCATGACCAGGTTGGCCGGGTCCAGATTGACCGCCACGCCCCGGGAGCTCAGGCTGTCCAGAAAAGCGCGCAGGCGCTCGGCGGGTTCCGGTCCGGTCTCAATGGCAAAGCGGGCGCCGTTCTGCTCGGCGTACTCCGCCAGCTGGTTGCAGGCATCCTGCAGCACGAAATAGGTGTCGTTGTGCTCGGCGGGCACAACGCCGATGTGGGTGGTCACCACCCGGGCACCCATCTCCAGCGCCAGGTCCACGATGCGCTTGGAGCGCTCGATCTTGGCGGGGTTTTCCTCGCGGCGGGTGAAGCCGTGGCCGCCCAGATCGCCGCACAGAGCCGAGACCACCAGGCCGTTGGAGTGGATGATGTCCCGCTTTTCGGCAATCAGCGCGGGGGTCATGTTCTCCGGCGCCATTTCGCCCTCCACGGCGTACAGCTGCACGCCGTCCGCACCCAGTTGGGCGCATTTCTCCATGCTCTCGCGGAAGGGGAGCCCCAGCCAGTCGGAAATAATGCCGATCTTGAAGTTTTCCATAACGATACCTCCATGTAAAGAGTGGTTCCTTAAGGTCATTATACGGAAAATCGACGGGCGCGGCAATGCGTAATCCATGGTTGTTGCTTGTCCGGATTTGCGCATGACGCGCCCGGCCATGAACAAAAACAGAAAAGAGGAAAAAACGATGAATCAGCAGCAGACAAAGCTTCGCGAGTATCAGCAGTGGGCGCGGGAGGAACTGCGCCGCAGCGTGGACTTCTGGCTCAAAAACGGCATGGACCCGGTGCACGGCGGCGTATATACCTGCCTTGACCGGCAGGGCCGGCTTTTCAGCACCGATAAAAGCGTGTGGTTCCAGGGACGCTGCGCGTGGACGTTCGCCTATTTGTGCCGGGTCTACGGCGCCCGCCCGGAATGGCTGGAGGCGGCAAAGAGCTGTCTCGATTTTATGGAGGCCCACTGCATCAATCGCAAAGCGGGCGACCGCATGTATTTCACCGTCACTGCCGACGGCCGCCCGCTGCGCCAGCGCCGGTACTGCTTTTCCGAAGGCTTTTATGCCATTGCCAACGCGGAATACTACGGCGTCACCGGCGACGAGGAGTGCCTCCGCCGTGCCCGTCGCGCCTATGAGCTGATTTATCAGCTCAACAACGGCCTCATCCAGGACCCCACCGGTCTCGGCCCGAAGACCATCCTCGAGACCCGCTCCGGCCGGGCGCTGGCCGACCCCATGATCTACCTGAACATCACCGCCGTTCTGCGCCGCTGTGACCCGGAGAACCGGGAGCTGTACGACGCGCGGGCAAAGGAGTGCTGCGAGCAGATCTTCCGCTATCACTTCAAGCCTGAGCTGAAGTGCACGCTGGAGACGGTGGGCCCGAACGGCGAGCTGCAGATGGAGTACAGTGCGGGGCGGGTGGTGAACCCGGGGCACGACATCGAGTGCAGCTGGTTTGTAATGGAACAAGCCCGCCGTACCAGCGACGAAGCGCTGCGACGGCGGGCTCAGACGATGTTTGATTACGCCTACGAAGGCGGATGGGACAAAGAATACGGCGGCCTGCTTTATTTCATCGACTGCAAAGGCATGCCGCCGGAGGCCTACGAGCACGACATGAAGCTCTGGTGGCCGCACAACGAACTGCTCATCGCCAGCCTGATGATCTACCGGGACACCGGCGACGAAAAATATCTGGAGATTTTTGAAAAGACGCTGGACTACTGCCGCCGGGTGTTCAGTGACCCGGAATACGGCGACTGGTACGGCTATCTCCGCCGGGACGGAAAACCGACCCTGCCGGCCTGCAAAGGCTCCACCTTCAAAGGCCCGTTCCATCTGCCCCGGTGCCTGATGATGGTGGATCAGCTCATCGACCAGATTTTGGAGTAAGAGCGGCGCTCAGGCTTTTCGCCTGGGCAGCTTCGCAAAGGCGAGACCCAACAGGAAGCCTGCCAGCGCGGGCAGCACCCAGCCGAAGCCCTTGTCCGCCAGGGGCAGCCACTGGGCCAGCCCGGCCACAGGGGCCAGGAAGTTCGCGGCCGCGGAGCCCTTGGGCAGCGCGCAGACCAGATCCAGTACCGCCGCCGGCACAGTGAAACTTACCGTCCAGGCCAGCACCCGGCGGTCGTTGCCGAACAGGCCGCCGCCCAGCGTCAGCAGGATCAGCACGATGGACAGCGGGTACAGGAACATCAGGACCGGAGCGGTCCAGGCCAGAATGGCGTCCAGACCCAGATTGGCGATGGAGAAGGAGAACACGCAGAAGCCCACGGCCCACACCCGGTAGCCCGGCCCGTGGGGGAACATCTGCACAAAGGTCTCGCCGCAGCTGGTCACAAGGCCCACCGCCGTTTTGAGGCAGGCCACCGTCACCGTGGCCGCCAGGATCAGCGCGCCGGCGCTTCCGAAGTAGTGCTGGGCGATCTGGGCCAGGGCCTCGCCGCCGTTGGCTGCGGGCTCGAACAGCCCGCGGCTCTGGGCGGCCATCACCGCCACCAGAACGTAGATGAAGCCCATCAGCAGCGCGCTGAACACCCCCGCGCCCACGGTGCTTTTGGCCACCTGGCCGGGCTCGGTCACACCCAAACGGCGGATGGCGTCCACCACGATGATGCCGAAGGCAAGGCCCGCCAGCGCGTCCATGGTGTTGTAGCCCTCCAGGAAACCGGCGGCAAAGGCGTCTGTCTCATAAGCGCCCACGGGGGCCGCGGCGCTCACCGCGCCCAGCGGCGAAACGAGCGCCCGCACCACCAGCACGGCGAGGAAACACAGGAACAGCGGGTTGAGCACCTTGCCGATCCAGGTCAGCAGTTCGCCCGGCCGCAGCGAAAAGAACAGCACCGCGCCGAAGAACACAAAGGTGAACACGGCCAGCGCCAGCCGCTGGTTCGCGCCCGGCAGCATCTGCTGCACGCCCACCGTGTAGGACACGGTGGCGCAGCGGGGAATGGCGAACAGGGGCCCGATGGTGAGATAGAGCACGCAGGTGAAAAATAGGCCGTAGCGACGGCCCACCCGGCTGCTCAGCGAAAGAAGACCGTCCGCCCGGCTCACGCCCAGAGCGGCCACGCCCAGCAGCGGCAGACCCACTCCGGTGATGAGCAGGCCCGCGCTGGCCATCCAGACGCTGCTGCCCGCCAGCTGACCCATGGAGGCCGGGAAGATCAGGTTGCCCGCGCCGAAAAACATGCCGAACAGCATGCTGGCCACGGCCAGCAGCTGACGCAGAGTGAGCTTTTTCATGGTAAGTCCCTCATCTTATGTATAGAGTGTAAAAAGTATACCGCATCCGCCGCGCTTTGGCAATCGCCGCGCGAAATGAAAAAGCCCCGCTCTGCCGGCAGAGCGGGGGACAGGCGATTCACTTCAGCTCGCGCCACTGGCTGCGGATGAACAGCCCGGTGACAACAGGCACCAGCGCGGAGCCGATGAGGGACATCGCCACGGCTGTGGCCGCGCCCAGCGCGCCGACGTTCTGGGCCACGCCCACCGCGAAGGAGCCCACCGCGCACAGGCACATGACGATGTAGCCCAGACGACGGCCGGCGAACAGCAGCGCGCACAGGCCGGCGATGGAGACAACTGCGATGGCCACCGACAGCCAGCGGCCTTCAGCGAGATTCAGCCCGGTGGTGCACACGCAGAGCACCAGCGCGATCCAGAGCCAGGTTTTAGACGATTTTTTCATTTTGTGTCCTCCTGAAATAGTAAAGTGGATGTTTTATGCCCGCGCGACGGCCTGCGCCAGCTGCTCCAGATCCGCCCCGTCGGGGTGGGAGAGCGCCCGGTTGAAGTTTTCGATCATGGCCTCCACGTTGGGCGCGTGGCCCGGGGCGGCGAGCATCGCCTCGTAACGGCGGCGGACGGCCTGGGGCATCTTGCCCTGACACATGAAACTGCCCGTCACGGTGCAGCCGGCGCCCAGCTTTTCCCGCACCCGGCCCAGCACCGCCTGAAAATAGGCGGGCTGACTGCCGAAGCCGGCGGTGCCGAACAGGAATACCTCTTTGCGGGTCACCTTGGCGAGAAAAGCCGCCAGCTCCTCGTCGCAGCAGCCCTTATCGGTCCAGAAGCCGATGTACAGCCGGTCGGCGGCCAGAGCGGCCTCGTCCGGCCCGCCGAAATACAGGCAGCCCTCCGCGGGCAGGCCTTTCTGAATGGCGCGGGCCAGCTGCTCGGTGTTGCCGGTGCGGCTGGAATAAACGATGGCGTAAGTCATTTCCTGTTGCCTCCTTCAAAAAACAAGCGGCCGCCTCATTCGCGAGGCGGCTCCATGCGCGGCGCAAGTTTGCGCAAAAGCGTGAAAAGCGTCTCCTGTTCCTCCGGGGTCAGCGTGGCCAGCCGCTTGTCGTCCCAGTCAAAGAACACCTGATGGCTGGCGGCAAAAGCTTTGCGGCCCTTGTCGGTCAGGTCCAGCCGGTAGCGGCGGCCCGCTTTTTCACGGGTGAGAAAGCCGCCGTCCACCAGCTTGGTGATGCACCGCTGGGAATGGCCCCAGTCCAGCCGCAGCGCCTCGGTGAGCTCGGTGGGCGAGGTGCCCGGATGCTTGCCCACATAGATCAGAAAGAACAAAAGGCCGAAATGCAGCCCCATCTGCTCCAGTTTTTCGCCGGTGTAGGCGGAAAAGTCCCGGTAGAGCGCAGCGGACTGAAAAGCCAGTGTGTCGAACATGGAAACGCTCCTTACAAATTCTTGACAAAGTCAAGTATACTCGCATGTTTGACTTTGTCAAGTAAAAGATGCAAAAAAATCTGCCCCGGGGGGACGGGGCAGAGAAGTCAGCGCACAAAGAGCATGATCTTTGTGATGTATTCGCTTTCGTCGTTGGAGGAGAGATAATCGTTGATGCAGAACTCATAAGAGTCTGAAACGATCTCCAACCCGTGGCGGGCGCAGTAGTCCAGCAGTTTGCGGTAGGAACGGCCGATGGAGGCGTAGAGGCCGAAGTGATACAGGCTGACGCACTGTCCGGAGGGGGTGGGGCGGATGTTGGGGGCGCGGTCGGTGTTTTCGGTGAGGACGAATGCCTGAGACGCCTGGGTGAAATCGCCGCTGCGGATGCGCTCCAGCGGAACCACCACGCCGGACTGGAAAAAGATGGGCAGCTGCTTTTGAAAGGCGGCAGCGAAGCACTTTTTGGTGGCGATGCTGATGTCACGGAAGGAGAAGGGCGCCTGCACCGGTTCATACAGAAGGTACTGCACGGACGCCTCTTCGACCCTCACTTCCTCGGAGGCCTTGCAGGAGGCGTTGGCCCGCTCCATCTGGTCGCAGCGCAGAGCCAGCCGGCTGCGGATGAGGCTCAGCTCGGCAATTTCCCGGTCGATGCGGGCCAGCTGGCTGCGCAGCAGCACCAGGCTGCTGTCGATGGTGAAATCCTGCATGTGCGCCTGGATCTCTTTCAGCGAAAAGCCGATCTTCTTCATGATGAGGATGGTGTCCAGAAAATCCAGCTGGGCGGCGCTGTAGTAACGGTAGCCGTTGTCCGGGTCCACATAGGCGGGCCGGAACAGACCGATCTTGTCGTAAAAGATCAGGGTCTGCTTGGAGATCTTCTGGTACTTTGCCAGCTCGCCAATCGAAAAAAGGTTTTCCATGGGGCCTCCTTTCGCGTTCACCGCTGATTCCTATTATACCGCCGGCGGGGCGAGGCGGCAAGGAGCCTTCGGCAAAACAAAAAAGCCGGCGCAAGCATTTCGCTTGCGCCGGCTTGGTGCGGTTGGAGGGGCTCGAACCCCCGACCTATTGGTTCGTAGCCAATCACTCTATCCAGCTGAGCTACAACCGCAGGACCGAGGTATATTTTATCGTTTTTAGGGGGCGACAATGGTAATTTTATTCGAATTTCCTTGTAAAAATTAGTAAATTGCGGATTATTTACAAAAAAGCGGCGGCCCTCTTTCCAGCCGATATACAGCGGAAAGGGGGCCGTCGCCTCAGGACATATGGCTTAAAAAGACGGACGAGCGGCAGAACTGGCGGTAAACCACCAGCGACAGCAGAACGGTGAGGCTGTCCGCCGCCACCTGGGCCCAGAGCAGCCCGTACATGCCCACCAGAGCATTGAGCAAAAACAGCATGGGGATGTTCAGCGCCAGCCAGCGGGTCACGCCCAGGAACAGGGCGATGCGGCCCTGCCCCAGCGCCTGGAACAGGTACACGGTGAAAAAGCTCAGGAACATCAGCGGCGTGGCCAGCACGCGGATGCGCAGGAACTGAGCCGCCAGTTCCACCGTGCGGGCGTCGGCGATGAACAGGTGGGAGAACTGCACGGCGAACAGCTCATACAGCAGGATGCTCACCCCGGCCACCAGCAGGCCCGTGCGGCGGGCAAGGCGGACGGTGCCTTCCATGCGGCCGCGGTCGCGGGCAGCGTAGCTGTAGGCCACCAGAGGCATCATGCCCTGGCAGATGCCGATGCCCACATTCAGCGGGAAGCGCTCCACCTTCAGCACGATGCCCACCGCCGCGAGGGCCAGATCGTCGTAGGCCACCATCAGCTTGTCGATGATGACATAGTCCAGGTCGAACAGGAAGGTGGTCACTGCCGAGGGCACACCCACACTGAAGATGGCGGCAATGCTTTCGGCGCGGGGCATGCCCGCCCGGGGCGAGAAGGTGATGGCCGCGCCCCGGCCCAGCCGGGCCATCACCACGGCGAAATAGGCAAAGGCTGCACAGTTGGAAAGGCAGGTGGCCAGCCCCGCGCCCAGCACCTCCTGACCGTCCGGTAGAAGGACGAACATAAAAAGCGGGTCCAGCGCGATGTTCAACACACCGCCCAGAATGATGCCGGCGCTGGCCTCGCGGGAGAGGCCGACGCTGCGGATAAGGTTGGAAAGCACGTTGGAGAGCACCGTGGGCACGCCGCCCACCACGATGACGCACAAGGCATACTGCCGTGCGTAGGCGTAGGTGTTGGCTCCCGCGCCCAGCAGGGCCAGAACGGGCTCCATAAACACCAGAATGCCCACCGAGAACAGCGCCGCCACCGCCAGACCCAGATAGAGGGAAAAGGCGCTCACCCGGCGGGCCTCCGCCTCGTCGCCCTGGCCCAGCAGCCGGGAGATCAGCGAGCCGCCGCCGATGCCCGCCAGACCGGCCAGGCACAGGGTAATGTTGAACACCGGCAGAATGAGCGAGGTGGCCGCCACCATGTAGGGGTTGTTGGTCTGGCCCACAAAAAAGGTGTCCGCCATGTTGTAGATCAGAACGATCAGCTGGCTGGCCACCGCCGGGAGGACCATCTTCGCCAGCGCGGAAGGAATGGGAAGATTCTTGAAAACGTCTTCCCGCGAGAGATTTGACTTTGCCTGCATTGTATGCTCCTGAAACCTGCGGCCCCGGGACTTTGCCCCGCGGCCTGTAATGAACGAACGCAATGACCAATCATAACACACCGCGGCGAAAAATGCCATGCGGCGGCGAAAATTTTTTACTGCCCGTTTTCCGCCCCCTGGGTGCGGTGCAGACAAAACCGGTTCTTGTGAAAGGACAGAATGCCCTCGCTGCGCATCCGGCCCAGCTCCTTGGAAAGGGCGGTGCGCTCCACGTTCAGATAGTCCGCCAGCTGCTGGCGGTCGAAGGGGATGGAGAACTCGGTGGAGCCCTGTTCCGCCGCCCGGGCCGAGAGATACAGCATCACCCGGCTGCGGACGCCCTTGGCGGAAAGGCAGAACACCCGGTCGGACCAGGCCAGGTTCTTGCGGGCGAACAGCAGCGTCAGATTGCGCAGCAGCGTGGGGTACCAGCTGCACTGCCGGTTCTCGTCCGCCAGCAGCGCCTCCAGACGGATAAAAAGCACCCGGCTGTTTTGCGCGGCGGTGACATGCACCATCATGGGCACGCCGCACAGGGCGTAGGTCTCGGCGAACACATGGCCGGCGGGGATGCTGTGCAGAATGACCCGGTTGCCCCACAGGTCGATGCTCTCCACATGCACTTCACCGGAAAGCAGCACGCAGAATTCGCCGGTAGCGTCTCCCGCGTGAAAGACTGTCTCGCCCTTTTCAAAGTCCGCAGTGCGCACCCGCCCCGGAGCCATCATCTCGCCGTATTCCGCAGGGGAAATGCCATTGAACAGTGGCAGGGAAGAAATTTCCATTCGTTTGCCTCCAGTTTTGTGGTCAAAACCACATACTTGCGGATAGGATTGTACTATACTGGAGCCACAAACACAAGGAGGCTGAAAACATGATCCGCAAAATCATCCACATCGACGAGGAAAAATGCAACGGCTGCGGCGCCTGCGCCGCCGCCTGCCACGAGGGCGCCATCGGCATGGTGGATGGCAAGGCCCGCCTGCTGCGGGACGACTACTGCGACGGCCTGGGCGACTGCCTGCCCGCCTGCCCCACGGGAGCCATCACCTTTGTGGAGCGGGAGGCCGCCGCCTACGACGAAGCGGCGGTCAAGGCGAACCAGGCGGCAAAGGCTGCGCCCGTCCACAGCGGCTGCCCCGGCGCGCAGGCGCGGCAGATGCGGCGCACGGCGGAGGCTGCACCCGCTGCGCCTTCCGCTTCGGAGCCGTCCCAACTGGGCCAGTGGCCCTGCCAGATCAAGTTGGCGCCGGTGAACGCCCCCTGGTTCGACGGGGCGAAGCTGCTGGTGGCGGCGGACTGCGCTGCCTACGCCTATGCGTCCATGCACCGGGACTTCATGCGGGGCAAGATCACCCTCATCGGCTGCCCCAAACTGGACGGCGTGGATTACAGCGAAAAACTCACCCGCATCCTTGCGGAGAACGACATTCAGAGCGTCACCGTGGTGCGTATGGAGGTGCCCTGCTGCGGCGGGCTGGAGATGGCGGTGAAAAAGGCGCTGCAGGCCAGCGGCAAATTCATCCCCTGGCAGGTGGTGACCCTTTCGGTGGACGGCCGGGTGCTGGACTGACCGAAAATCACATAAAAAAGGGAGGCCCGACGGCCTCCCTTTTTTATTCATTTCTTTCCAGCAGTTCCAGATACTTTTCCGCCGCGCGGGAAAAGACCTGGTACTTCTTCCAGATGATGTGCATGCCCGCCTCCCGCCGGGGTTCCAGCGGCCGGAAACAGAGAGGGCTGTCCTCACTGAGGTTGATGATGCGGTCCAGGCACAAAGCGCAGCCCATGCCGTCCTCCACCATCAGCGAACCGTTGAAGGCGAGGGTGTAGGTGCCGGCGATGTTCAGCGACTCCACCCCGGTGCCGAACCATTCGGGCAGCAGCGGCCCTTTGAGCACCTGCCGGGACACCAGCAGCGGCTGGTGGATGAGGTCGGCGGGGGTCACGGCTTCCTTTTCGGCCAGCGGATCGTCCCGCCGCACCAGCACTCCCCACACGTCCCGCCAGGGCACCGGCAGGGCGTTGTACTTCGCCCGGTCCACATGGTCGAACACCAGCCCAAAGTCGATGAGGCCCTTGTCCAGCAGCTCGCAGACCTCCATCCCGTCGCCGCTGATGATTTGAAAACGGACCTCGGGATACCGCCGGCGCAGTTCCCGGGCCGCCCGGGTGAGGAAGTGCACGCCCACTGTTTCGCCCGCGCCCACGCTCACCTCGCCGGTGAGCAGCCCGTCGCCCAGGGCCACCTCCCGCTCGGCCTTTTCCACCAGTTCCAAAATCTCCTCCGCCCGCTTTCGCAGCAGCATGCCCTCGCCGGTCAGCGATACGCTTCGGCTGCCCCGCACCAGCAGCGTCTGGCCCAGCTCCTCCTCCAACTCGTGGATTTGGCGGGAGAGGGTGGGCTGGGTGATGTGCAGGGCGTTGGCCGCGTTGGTGATGCTGCCCTCCCGGGCAACGGTGAGAAAATAGCGCAGCAAACGCAGTTCCATGGTGCATCGTCCCTTCCCTTGTTTCCTCCATTATACTTTGCTTGAACGATGCTTGCAAGGCATGGAGTAGAATACAATATAGGTATTTGCTATTTCACGGCCCCTGGTTTACACTGAAATCATAGAGGAGCCACAAAGGGGGAGAAGCGAATGGAGCGTTCGCAGCCGGAAGGGCAGAAACCCTGGGCGTGCGCCTGCTGCGCCATGGAAGCCGCCGAGCTGGCCCAGACCCTGCGGGACGCGGGCTGCACCGAGGAGGCCGCCGCAACGCTGCTGGCCGACGCGCAGGACGACCGCCGCTTGCTGGAACTCTTGGCGCGGCACCGGGCAGAGCTGCTGGACGAGGTGCACCGAAGCGAAAAGAAGATCGACTGCCTGGACTATCTGGTCTACCGCACCAAACAGAACCGACACAAACGGGAGGAATGAATATGCTGGGAAATTTCACCTACTGCAACCCCACGCGGCTGCACTTCGGCGAACAGGCGCTGGAGCAGCTGGCGGGCGAACTGAAACACTACGGCGGCCGGGTGCTGCTGGCCTACGGCGGCGGTTCCATCAAGAAAAACGGCCTTTATGACAAGGTCACCGCCATCCTCAAAGCCTGCGGCAAGGAAGTGTTCGAGGTGCCGGGGGTCATGCCCAACCCCACGGTGGAAAAGCTGTATGAGGGCTGCCGTGTGGCCCGGGAGAACAACGTGGATCTGATTTTGGCGGTGGGCGGCGGCTCGGTGTGCGACTACGCCAAGGCGGTGTCCGTCTCCGCCTGGTGCCAGGAGGACCCCTGGGATAAATACTTCCTGCGCATGGAGGACGTGTCCAATCCCATCATCCCGGTGGGCTGCGTGCTCACCATGGTGGGCACCGGCAGCGAGATGAACGGCGGCGCGGTCATCACCCACCCGGCCCAGAAGCGCAAGATCGGCCATGTGTTCGGCAGCAACGTGATGCCCCGTTTCTCCATTCTGGACCCCACCCTCACCTACACCGTGCCCATGGAGCAGATGGTGGCCGGCATCTACGACGCCTTCAATCACATCTGTGAGCAGTATTTCTCCGGCGAGGACGACAACACCACCGACTACATCGCCGAGGGCCTGATGCGCTCGCTGATCGCCAGTTCCCGCATCGCTCTGCGCCAGCCGGAAAACTATGAGGCCCGCAGCAACATCATGTGGGCCGCCACCTGGGCGCTGAACACCCTGCTGGCCATGGGCAAGTCCACCGACTGGGAGGTGCACATGATCGGCCAGTCCATCGGGGCCTACACCAACGCCACCCACGGCATGACCCTCTCCGCCGTGTCCCTGGCCTATTACCGCTATATCATGGCAGACGGCCTTGCCAAATTCGGGCGCTTCGCTGTGAATGTCTGGGGCATCGACCCGGCGGGCAAGAGCGCTGAGGCGCTGGCCGAAGCGGGGCTTGCGGCCATGGAGAGCTGGATGGAGGAACTGGGCGTGGCTTTGAATATCCGCCGGCTGGGCGTTACCGAGGACATGCTGGAAGGCATCGCCGACGGCACCTTCCTGATGACCGGCGGTTACCGCACCCTTACCCGGAACGATGTGCTGAACATTCTGAAAGCAAGCATGTGAAAGGGAGGAAACGACCATGGCAGTGAAACAGACGGCAGGGCGGGACGCTCTGGGCCAGTTTGCCCCGGAGTTCGCCCGTCTGAACGACGACGTGCTCTTCAGCGAGGTGTGGAGCAGGGAGGACGCCCTCAGCCTGCGGGACCGCTCCCTGGTCACGGTGGT
Organism: Candidatus Allofournierella merdipullorum; assembly: GCF_048426865.1. Classification (NCBI taxonomy): domain Bacteria; kingdom Bacillati; phylum Bacillota; class Clostridia; order Eubacteriales; family Oscillospiraceae; genus Allofournierella; species Candidatus Allofournierella merdipullorum. The sequence goes on along the minus strand of NZ_DBFNWJ010000025.1, from coordinate 6,798 downwards.
GTCGCTGATGGCCCAGGGGCTGGTGGATGAGTCCTTCCGCTATCATCTCACCACCGCAAAGCAGAACGGCATCACCCGCACCGAAATAGCCGAAATTCTCACCCACGGGGCCTTCTATGCCGGCTGGCCCAAGGCGTGGGCGGCCTTTCGCATGGCGAAGGACGTCTGGACCGAGGAGGGCGAGGACGCAAAGGCCCGCCACCAGAGCGAGATGGTGTTTCCCATCGGCGCGCCCAACGACGCCTACGCCCAATACTTTGTGGGCCAGAGCTACCTTGCGCCCCTTTCCGGCAGCCAGGTGGGGGTGTTCAACGTCACCTTCGAGCCGGGCTGCCGCAACAACTGGCACATCCACCACGCAAAGAGCGGCGGCGGCCAGATTTTGGTCTGCGTGGCCGGACGCGGCTGGTATCAGGAGGAGGGCAAGCCCGCCCGGGCGCTGCGCCCCGGCGACGTGGTGAACATCCCCGCCGAAGTGAAGCACTGGCACGGCGCCGCGGCGGACAGCTGGTTCTCCCACCTGGCGCTGGAGGTGCCCGGCGAGGAAACAAAAAACGAGTGGTGCGAGCCGGTGAGCGACGCGCAGTATGAGATGTTGAAATAAAAGGAGGAAACACCATGAGCAAACGGGTTCTGATCATTTCCACCAGCCTGCGTCAGAACGCGAACTCCCACCTGCTGGCGCAGCAGTTCGCCGAGGGCGCGCGCCAGACGGGCCATGAGGTGGAGCTGATTTCTCTTGCGGAAAAGGACATCCGCTTCTGCAAGGGCTGCCTTGCCTGCCAGACCACCGGCCGGTGCGTCATCCACGACGACGCGGACACCATCGTGCAGGAGAAGATGCTTCATGCCGACGTGCTGGTGTTCGCCACCCCCATCTACTACTACGAGATGAGCGGCCAGATGAAGACCCTGCTGGACCGGGCGAACCCCCTTTATTCCGCCGATTACGCTTTCCGTGAGGTGTGGCTGCTGACCTGCGCCGCCGAGGAGGGGGACGAAGTGTGGCAGCGGGCCGCCGCGGGCCTTGGCGGCTGGGTGGAGTGCTTTGACAAGGCGAAGCTGGCGGGCGTAGTGTTCGCCGGCGGCGTCACCGCGCCCGGCGAGGTGAGCGGCAGCGAGGCGATGCAGCGCGCGCTGGAAGCGGGCCGGTCGCTGTGAGCCGGGCGGCATGGCCGGGCCGGGCGCTTGCCGCGCTGCTGGCCCTGGCACTGACCGGCTGCGGGGCGGCTCCCGCGCCGCAAAGCAGCGAGACCGCGCCGACGGCCGTACCTTTCGTGGCGGATTCCCGCCCGACGAGCGGTTCACAGGCAACCGGCGGCCCGTCCGCCGCACCACAGGAGGAAGAAACGTTGCTGTACATTCAAGTGGGAGATACGACCTTCACTGCCGTTTTAGAAGATAACCCCTCTGCCGAGGCGCTGGTGGCGCTGCTGGAGGAGGGCCCCGTCACCCTCGAGGCGGAAAACTACGGCGGCTTTGAAAAGGTGGGCGCGCTGCCCGAAACGCTGCCGCAGAACGACGCTCGCCTTACCGCCGGGCCGGGGGACGTGATGCTGTACCGGGGCGATTCCGTCGTGCTGTTTTACGGCAGCAACACCTGGTCCTATACAAAACTGGCCCGCATCACCGATACCGACGGGCTCAAAGACGCCCTCTCCGGCGGCGAGACCTCCTTCACCCTTTCGCTGGAGAAGTGAACCGGCGCATAGCCGCACCCTTTGCTGCATACCCTACCAGAGGGTGATACAATGAAAAAATTTCCCTGGAAGACCTATGCGGCCTGGATCTTGCTGGCCGAGGCGGTGGGCGGCCTGTCCGGCTGGCTCACCCGGGAGGGCACAAAGCTTTATACCGAGAGCATCGTGCAGCCGCCGCTCTCGCCGCCGGCCATCGTCTTTCCCATCGTCTGGGCTGGCCTCTATGCCCTGATGGGCGTCAGCGCCGCCCGCATCTGGATGGCTCCGCCCTCCGACGACCGGCGGCTGGGCCTCTGGCTGTTCGCCGGGCAGCTGACCTTCAACTTCTTCTGGAGCATCATCTTCTTCAATCTCCAGTGGTTCGGCTTCGCGCTGCTTTGGCTGTTCGTGATGTGGGCGCTCATTGCGGCCATGGTGCTGGTTTTTTACCGCATCGAGAGCCTCGCGGCGCGGCTGCAGCTGCCCTATCTTGTGTGGGTGGCTTTTGCAGGGTATCTTAACGCCGGCGTGTGGCTGCTGAACTGAAACAAAAAGGATGGACCCCGCAAAGGGTCCATCCTTTTTTCTTACATCTCGATGCCGGTGCGGGCGGGCAGCCCGGCGTGGAAATAGTGCTTCACCTCGCCCATCTCGGTGACCAGGTCCGCCCGCTGGCACACCTGCTCGGCGGCCCAGCGCCCGGTGAGCACCAGCTCGGTGTGCTCCGGCCGCTGGTCCATCAGACGCAGCAGGTCGTCCACGGCCAGCAGGCCCAGATGTTCCGCCACCAGGATTTCGTCCAGCACCACCAGGTCGTATTTCCCGCTCACAAGGGCCTCCCGGGCCTTTTCATAGCCCGCCCGGGCGCAGGCGGCGTCCCGCTCGCGGTCGGGGCCGGAAAGCTCCGCGCCGCTGCCGTACTGCTCCACCGTCACCGCGCCGCTCAAAAATTCCCGCAGCGCCCGGATCTCACTGGTGTTGCCCTTTTTCATGAACTGGCCGAAATAGATCTGCATGCCCGCGCCGGCGGCACGGAGCACGAGGCCCAGAGAGGCGGTGGTCTTTCCCTTGCCGTTGCCGGTGTATACCTGCACCTTTCCCACAGAAAGCTTGCTCATTCGTTTCTCCTTTTCGGCGCCGGGGCGCCGTTGCTTTTTTCTTTATTATAACCGCAACGGTCCGCCGCGCCAAGCCTGTTTCCGGTGACCATATCACTGTGGGCGTTCGGTTTTGTGTTATAATAAGAAAAACAGAAGGGAGTTGGGGATTATGTTGGAAGTTGGAATGAAAGCGCCGGGATTCACCCTGCAGGACCAGGACGGCCGTGAAGTGAGCCTGGCGGACTATCGGGGCAAAAAAGTGGTGCTCTATTTTTATCCGAAGGACAGCACCCCCGGCTGCACCCGGCAGGCCTGCGCCTTTGCGGGCTCGCTGAGTGAGATCAAAGCCCAGGGGGCAGTGGTGCTGGGCGTCAGCAAGGACTCCGTTGCCTCTCACCGCAAGTTCGCCGATAAATACGGCCTTCCCTTTACGCTGCTCAGCGACCCGCAGCTGGAAGCCATCCAGGCCTACGGCGTCTGGCAGGAAAAGAAGCTCTACGGCAAAGTGAGCATGGGCGTCGTGCGCACCACCTTCCTCATCGACGAGGAGGGCACGGTCACGGCGGTGATGCCCAAGGTCAAGCCGGATACCAACGCCGCCGATGTGCTGGCGATGCTGAAAGGAGAAAAGTGAGCCATGAAGAAGATGTTTTCCGCCCTGCTTGCCCCGCTGCTGCTGCTCACCGGCTGCGGCGCGGGCGGCGAGGGCTACCGGCAGATCACCCAGCAGGAAGCCAAGGAGCGGATGGACGCCGGCGGCGTGCTGGTGCTGGACGTGCGCGAACAGGACGAGTATGACGGCGGCCACATTCCCGGCGCGGTGCTGCTGCCCCTGGGTACCATCGACGAGACCAGCGCCGCGGATACTATAGGCGAAAAGGACGCCGAGGTGCTGGTCTACTGCCGCAGCGGCAACCGCAGCAAGCAGGCGGCGGCCAAGCTGGCGGAGCTGGGTTATACCAATGTGTATGAGTTCGGCGGCATCATGACCTGGCCCTATGAGGTGACCACCGAATGAAGATCATCGTCTCGCCGGCCAAGAAGATGAAGGTGGACGACGTGCTGCCCTGGCAGGACCTTCCCCCTTTTCTGGAAAAGACCGGGCGGCTGCTGGAGGCGCTGCGGGCTATGCCCTATGACCGGCTCAAAGCGCTCTGGAAGTGCAACGACTCCATCGCGGAGGAAAACCTGCGCCGGCTGGAAACGATGGACCTGCGCCGAAACCTCACGCCCGCCATTCTGAGCTACGAGGGCATCCAGTACCGATACATGGCGCCGGATGTGTTCACCGACCGGGAGTTTGACTATCTGCAGCAGCGCCTGCGCATCCTCTCCGGGTTTTACGGGCTGCTGCGCCCCTTCGACGGGGTGCGGCCCTACCGGCTGGAGATGCAGGCAAAGCTTTCGGTGGACGGCGCGAAGGACCTCTATGAGTTTTGGGGCGCGGACCTGGCGTCGGCGCTGGCAGACGGCACCGACTGGGTGCTGGACCTGGCCTCGAAAGAATACAGCGCCGCGGTGGAAAAGCATCTGCCCGCGTCGGTGCCGCTGGTGCGGTGCGTCTTTGGCGAGGAACAGGAGGGCAAGGTGGTGGAAAAGGGCACCCTGTGCAAGATGGCCCGGGGCGAGATGGTGCGCTTTATGGCCGAGACCGGCGCCGCCCGCCCGGAGGACCTGCAGGCCTTCGACCGGCTGGGCTACCGCTTTTCACCCCGCCACTCGGCGGAGAACACGCTGGTGTTCCTGCGCGGCGAATAAATTCGGAACCAAAAGCGCTTCCGGGCAGCCGGAAGCGCTTCCTTCTGCCCGGAACAAGCCGGAAAGCCCTTGCGTTTTTGACCCTGTTCCCGTACAATAAACTGCGGCCGGCGCTGTGCCGGCATCACGCAGCAGCAAGGAGAGCACAATGAAAGAAACCTTCGCCCTGAAGGGCAATCTTATTTTTACGCCGGTCTGCGGGCAGCTGGAAGTGCGGCCGCAGCAGTATCTCGTTTGCGAAAACGGACTGGTGGCGGGCATTTTTGAGACGCTGCCCGAGAGGTACGCGGGCATCCCCGTCCACGACCACGGCGACCGGCTCATCCTGCCCGGTCTGGTGGACCTGCACGTCCACGCCAGCCAGTACGCCTACCGGGGGCTGGGCATGGACATGGAACTGCTGGATTGGCTGGAGGAGAACGCCTTCCCCGAGGAGGCCCGTTTTCCTTCGCCGGAATATGCCCAGGCGGCCTACCGGATTTTTACCGATGAGCTGACCCGTAGCGCCACCACCCGGGCGAGCATCTTTGCCACAGTGCACCGGCCGGCCACTCTGCTTTTGATGGAACTGCTGGAAAAGGCAGGCCTGCGGGGCTTTGTGGGCAAGCTGAACATGGACTCCAACTGCCCGGATTACCTGCGGGAGACCGCCGAAGGCTCGCTGGCCGAGACCCGCCGCTGGCTGGAGGAGAGCGCCGCTTTTTCCGGCGTGCGGCCCATCCTCACGCCCCGGTTCATCCCCAGCTGCTCCGAAGAGCTGATGGACGGCCTGGGCCAGCTGCAGCGGCAGTTTGGCACGGCGATGCAGTCTCACCTGTCGGAGAATCTCTCCGAGATCGAGTGGGTCAAACAGCTGCGCCCCTGGGCCCGGTTCTACGGCGAAGCCTATGACCGGCCGGGCCTGTTCGGCGGCGAGTGCCACACCGTGATGGCTCATTGCATCTGGAGCAGCGAGGAGGAGCGGGCCCGGATGAAGGAACAGGGCGTGTTCCTGGCCCACTGCCCCCAGTCCAACATGAACGTGTCCTCCGGCATTGCCCCGGTGCGCACCTGGCTGAACGAGGGCCAGAAAGCGGGCCTGGGCAGCGACGTGGCCGGCGGCGCGCATCTTTCCATCTTCCGCGCCATGACCGACGCCATCCAGAGCTCCAAGCTGCGCTGGCGTCTGGTGGACGACAGCCTGCCCGCCCTCACCCTGCCCGAGGCGCTGTATCTGGCCACCAAGGGCGGCGGCGAATTCTTCGGCAAGGTGGGCAGTTTCGAGCCCGGCTATGAGTTCGACGCCATCGTCATGGACGACAGCGCCCTGCCCACCACCCGCCAGTGCACCCTTACCGAGCGACTGGAGCGGGTGGTCTGGCTCTCCGACGGGCTGCCCCTGGCCAAGTATGTGGCCGGCCGGCGGCTGTTCTGAAAGAAAGGCGGCCCGCTGAACGCCCGGCAGATACAAGGAAAGAACGCTCTGAAGAGCAGACAGGAATCACATTCTGTGCTATCCTTACAATAAGGAAACGCCTTCACCCAAAAGGCGCAACAAAACCAAGGGGAGGACCGCCCAGTGAACACCACCCTGATCGCAGGCATGCTGCTGGCCTACACCGCCGTGCTGAGCCTGCTTATCCGCAAGGCCTGCTCCGATCAAAAGAGCTATCTGGTGGAAAAGATCCTGTGCAGCCTGAGTTTCGTGGCGGTGGCCGCGGTGTCGGCCCGTGTGGGCAGCCGGCCGGAGGCCTTTGTGCATCTGGCGCCCGCGCTGGGCTGCTGCGTGACGGGCGACGTGCTGCTGGCCATCTACAACCGCCGCCGCAAGCTGCCCTGGTTCGTGGCGGGCGGGACCTGCTTTCTGGCAGGGCACGGCCTGTTCGTCTGGGGCCTGTGCCGCCTGCAGCCGGCCAACTGGCTGGTGCCCGCGGCGGCTGCCGCCGGCGCGCTGGGCGTGCTGGCCCTGAGCCGCCTGCCCGGCATGCACTTCGGCCGCCTTTTGCCCATGGCGGCGATTTATGCCACCTTTGTCTCCGCCTTTTTGGGCAAAGGAGCTCAGCTGGCCATTGGACTGGGCCAGCCCTGGTGCTTCCTTGTTCTGGCAGGCGCGGCTCTGTTCTGGATTTCCGACCTGCTGATTTTGTTCCTCTATTTTCACCGCAACCCTCATCCGGCGGTCCACCCCGCGAATCTGGCCACTTATTATTACGGGATGTTTCTGGTGGGCCTCAGCCTGGGATTTTAAAAAAATAATGAAAAGCGCCTCCCGCCAGGGAGGC
>NZ_DBFNWJ010000024.1:0-22697 GCF_048426865.1 Candidatus Allofournierella merdipullorum | reverse complement strand
TAAAGCGCCCGTTTACGGGCGGCAAGTAACAGAACTTTCGCGGCTGGCAGACCGTACTTGCGCGACGTGACGCGCATGCTAGTATTCTAGGGCTATGCCCGCATGTGAAAAACCCCCGGCTTGGCCGGGGGTTATTTATTGTTGCTTGTTTCTGTTCCCCCCGGAGGTTGCCCAGCCCCTCTCCCCTTTGAAAAAACTGTGAAAATCGGTGTGCGGGGGTTGCATTTATCTTCTACATCGTGTAGTATTAAATCGTCGACAAGCTGTAGAATATGGAGGCGAAGGAAAATGAAACTCTCCGACGCGGAACTGGAGATCATGGAAAAGGTCTGGGAGCTGGGTGCGCCGGTCACGGCGGCGCAGCTCACCGAACGGCTGGAGGAAAAGGGCTGGAAGCCCTCCACGCTGCTCACCTTCCTTGCCCGCATGGTGAATAAGGGGGCGCTGGCGGTGGAAAAGCAGGGCAAACAGAACCTCTACCGCCCGCTGGTAAGCGCCGCCGACTACCGCGCCGACGCGGCCCGGGAGCTGCTGGGCCGGTATTACAGCGGCAGCGTCAAGAGCATGGTGGCGGCGCTGTACGACGGAAAGGGCCTCTCCGACGGGGAACTGGCGGAGCTGCGGGCCTGGCTGGACGAGGAGGTGAAGGGACGTGAGTGAACTGTTCTACCGCTGGGTGCTGCCACTCTCGGCGGCGGGGGCGCTGGCTGTGCTGGCCTGTCTGGCCTTCTCACCCCTGCTGAACAAGCTGCGGCCCGCGGCCCGGGCGAGGGCGCTGGCGGCGGCCTTCCCCTTCTTTCTGGTGCCGGTGGGCGCGGTGCTGTCGCTGCTCTTCGCCGCAAAGCCCGCCCCGGTGGCCGCCCCGCTGGCCCCGGTGGGCCAGGCGCTGAACACGGCGGCCCGCACCGCCCAAAGCGCCACCCCGGCGGCGTTGCCTGCCGCGGCAGCCGCCGCGGCTCCTGTGGCGGCCCCGGCGTCTCTGGTGCTGGCGGCGCTGCCCTGGATCTGGGCCGCAGGGGTGGTGGGCTGCACCCTGTGGCAGTGGGTGCGTTACCTGCGCTTTGTCCGCGGCCTTGCGCGCCTCTCCGCGCCGGTGGAAGGGGAGCGGGAAGCGCTGTGGCAGGAAGTGTGCGCCCAGGCGGGCGTGGCCCGTGCGCCCCGGCTGCGGGTCTGCCCCGGCCTTGCCGGCCCGGTGATGACCGGCCTTGTGCGCCCGGTGCTCTATCTGCCGGAAGAAATGCCTCTGGCCCGGCTGGAACTGGCGTTGCGCCATGAGGCCGCCCATCTGAGCCGGGGCGATTTGTGGACCAAAGCGCTGGTGCTGCCGGCTGCACTGGTTCGACCCGCTGTGCGCGTTCCACGCGGCCCGCTGGAGCCGGGCCTGTGAATACGCCTGTGACGCAAAAGCAGCTGACGGCCTGGACGAAGCCGACCGCCGCGCCTACGGCCTCCTTCTGCTGGATGCGGCCCAAAGCCGTCCCCTGCCTGCCGGCGCGGCGGGCCTGGGCGGCGCCCAAAAAGAGATGAAGGCTCGGCTCATCGCCCTGCTGCACCCAGCGGCCCCCGGCCGCCGTCTCACCGCCGGGGTGGCCGTGGCGCTGGCCGCCGCTCTCTGCCTCACCGCCTGCGCGTCGGCGGGCCTTTCCGCCTCCGACACGCCGGTGTCCGCCCCGGTGAGCAGCGCCTCGCCCCAGCCGCTGGCCGGCACGTCGTCCCCGCAAGAGCAGGACGCGCCGGACTCGGCCTCTCAGACGCCCGTAGCCCAAAGTGCCTCTGAAGCGGACAGTGTGCCGCCCGCCTCCCAAAGCACTGCGCAGGCAGATGACGCGGCGCAAACAGAAGGGTTTATCTGGCCGGTGCCGGACTACACCGGCGTCAGCCGCTGGAAGAGCGACTACCATAAGGGGGCGGATCTGATGGCCCCCAAAGGCAGCGAAGTGCTGGCCATGGCGTCGGGCACCGTGACCATGGCTCAGTTCCATTACAGCTACGGCAACGTGGTGGAGATCGACCACGGGAACGGCTTTTTCACCCTTTACGCTCATCTGGAGAGCATCGACGTGGCCGAAGGAGACGTGGTGGAGCAGGGCCAGAAAATCGGCACGGTGGGCTCCACCGGCAACACCACCGGCGTACAGTGCCACGTGGAGGTCCGCCAGGACGGCACGCTGCTGGATCTGCACGACTACTTCCCGGATAAGTGACCGCAAAAAAGACCGCCCCCGGTGGGGGCGGTCTTTTCGGTTCAATGGAAAAGGAGGCTTACGCCTTGTTCACGCTGCCGAACAGCTCCATCTTCACCTTAACGGTAGCCTTGATGGCCTCGAAGCCGGGGGCCAGCAGCTTGCGGGGGTCGAAGCCCTTGCCCTGCTGATCCTTGCCCGCCTCGATGTACTCGCGGGTGGCGGCGGCGAAGCTCAGCTGGCACTCGGTGTTCACGTTGATCTTGGAAACACCCAGGCTGATGGCCTTCTTGATCATGTCAGCGGGGATGCCGGTGCCGCCGTGCAGAACCAGGGGAATGCCGTTGGTAGCGTTGTGGATCTTCTCCAGAGCGTCGAAGTCCAGGCCCTTCCAGTTGGCGGGATACTTGCCGTGGATGTTGCCGATGCCGGCAGCCAGGAAGTCGATGCCCAGGTCAGCGATGCGCTTGCACTCGGCGGGGTCGGCCACTTCGCCGGCGCCCACGACGCCATCCTCTTCACCGCCGATGGAGCCCACCTCGGCCTCCACGGAAACGCCCATCGCATGAGCCAGCTTCACCAGCTCGGTGGTCTTGGCCACGTTCTCGTCGATGGGGTAGTGGCTGCCGTCGAACATGATGCTGGAGAAACCGGCCTCCAGGCAGGCCTTGGCGCCTTCGTAGCTGCCGTGGTCCAGGTGCAGAGCCACGGGCACGGTGATGTTCAGGGTCTCCACCATGGCCTTCACCATAGCGGCCACGGTCTTGTAACCGGTCATGTATTTGCCTGCGCCCTCAGACACGCCCAGGATCACCGGGCTGTTCATCTCCTGCGCGGTGAGCAGAACGGCCTTGGTCCACTCCAGGTTGTTGATGTTGAACTGACCCACGGCATAGTGGCCGTCACGGGCCTTTTTCAGCATTTCAGTAGCGGAAACTAACATATTTATGACCTCCGATCGTTTGACTGGATGCAATCCTAAAACAGTATACCCCATCAGACGGCCAAAATCAATCGCCGCGGCGCGGTTTTGCGGTTTTTTTGTCTGCTTTTCCGCGGGGAAGGCTGGCCCGTGCATAGTCAAAGATGAACTGCTGGGCAATGCCCTGATACGGCCGGCAGCAAACCGGCGCGCCCCGGGGGAACAGCCGCGCCATCGCCCGCTTCATCCACACGTCCATGGGCACCACGCTCCAGCGGGAAAGACTGTAGAGCAGCACGCAGTCCGCCACCTTGGGGCCCACGCCCTTCACGGTCATCAAAAGCGCCCGGGCCTCGGCGTCGGGCAGAGCCGCCAGCTCCGCCTCGCTCACCTGCCCCGAGGCCACCTTGCGGGCCGCGTCGATGAGATACTCCGCTCGCCAGCCCGCCCGCAGAAAGGCAAGATCCTCCGGCTCCCGTGCGGCCAGCGCCTCCGGGGCGGGAAAGGAAAAGCGCCCGCCGGGCAGTTCCCGGCCCAGCCCCTCGCACAGCCGCCCGGTGATGGCCGCAATGCGGGGGATGTTGTTGTTCTGGCTGATGATGAAGCAGCACAGCGTCTCAAAAAAGGGCTGGCGCAGCACCCGGATGCCCGGGCTGTGCTCCACACACGCCGCAAGGCGCTTACTGCCGGCGCAAAAGCGTTCCAGCAGGGCGGGATAGTCCATGTCCAGCGCAAAGTAATTTTCCCAGAAGGCCCGGTCCTCTTCCTTTGCGCCGTCCAGAATGAGGGCCGCGCCCTCCATGCGGGCCGTCACCGCCCGCCCGGCGGCCACGCCGGACCAGCCTCCGCTTTCCAGCGGCCGCCACAAAAAGGTCTGGCCGCAGCCCAGCGTGGCGTCCAGATCCATCCCCCGGGTCGTTTCAAACAGCAGCATGGCCGTCTCCTTTCAAAACAGTTCCTGTCTTGTACGATAACGGCCAAACGGGGCGAAGTCAACCCCCGGCGGTAAAGGAAATTTAAGAGAAAAAAGGGGCAAAATCCCTGTAAAAACCGTCGAAATTCCAATATTGACAGGCCGTTTATAACCCCTTGTTTACGGAAAAACTTTCAACAACGCTGTGGAAAACCGGGTTGAAAACCCAAACCACTGTGGAAAAAGTGCCCCGGACAGGCCGTTTTTTAACATTTTCCACAAGGTTTTCAACATGTGGAAAGTTAAAAACCGGATTACGAAGTGTATAACGGTCTTTACAAAGCGTTTGCGGTGTTTCTACCGCCAAAGATTCTGCATAAATTTTTGCAAGAATGCCCAAAATCCCGCCGGGGTGTGTCCGCCGCGAAAGGGGAGGGGCGAAACAGGCCGAAACTTTGTGTCAAACACTGGCAAAACCTGCGGCGGGGTGGTATACTTTTCTGTGTATATGGAACCGGCAGAGAAAGGCGGCCCTTTGCGCCGCGGTTGAAAAGGAGTCATCATGCGCACGAACCCCGAAAAACACGAAACGAACGGGCCCGAACAGAGCCTGGTCTACGGCAAGAACCCCGTCACCGAATTGCTGAAAAACGGCGCCGGGGTGGATACAGTCCTTCTCAGCGAGGGCCTGCCCGAGGCAGTGGCCTCCTATTACGTCGCCCTGGCCAAACAGGCGGGCGCGGTGGTCAAGCGGGTCCATCCCAACAAACTGCGCCTGAGCTGCGGCACCGACAGCCACCAGGGCGTGGCGGCCTATGCGTCCTCCATCTCCTATGTGGGGCTGGACGATCTGCTGGCTATCGCCCGGGACAAGGGCGAGCCTCCCTTCCTGGTGCTGGCCGACGGGGTGGAGGATCCCCACAATCTGGGCGCGATCATCCGCTCGGCTCTGCTGTGCGGCGCCCACGGCGTGGTGATCCCGAAGCGGGGCGGCGCGGCGGTCACGCCCACCGTGCTGAAAAGCAGCGCCGGCGCGGCGGCCCGCCTGCCGGTGGCCCGGGTGGCCAACATCGGCGAGAGCATCCGCCGCTTAAAGGAGCAGGGCGTGTTCGTCTACTGCGCCGACATGTACGGCCAGCCGCTGGAAAAAGCGGACCTCACCGGCGCGGTGGCGCTGGTGATGGGCAGCGAGGGCAAGGGCGTCAGCCCGCTGGTGCGCAAGCTGTGCGACGGCGCGGTGAGCCTTGCCATGGCCGGGCGCGGCACCGGTGTGGACAGTTTCAACGTCTCGGTGGCGGCGGGCATCATCCTCTACGAGATCGCCCGGCAGCGCCGCTGAACACATACGCCCCACAAGGCATGGAGGGATCGATCAGTGCCAGACAATAAATTTTCCAGCTCGGTGGACGAGATCCTGGAAACGCTCAAACAGCAGCAGGCGGCAGCCCCGGCCAGCGACCGGGCGGTGGATGAGATCCTGGCTGACCTGGGCCTGAGCGACCGGGTGGCCCTGCCGCCCAGAGAAGAAAAGGCCGCCACGGCCCAAAAAGCGCCAGCCCCGGCGGCGCAGGCGGCTCCGGCTGTGCAGGAACCGCGCCCGGCGCCCCGGCAGAAAGAACCGGCCCGGCCCGCGGCGCAGCAGGCTCCCCAGGCCCGTCCCGCGCGCACGGAGCAGCCGCCCCGCCAGGAAGCGGCGCCCGCGCAAAAGCAGGAGGCTCCCCGGCAGAGCGCCGCGGAGGCCAAACCCGCCCGGCGGGCGGTGCAGCGGCCGGCGGAGAAACCCGCCGCGCCCAAACCCGCCGCGGAGGAACCCACCGATGAGGTCATTCTCCAGGTGCAGCAGACGGTGACCGCGCCCGCAGCGCCCTCGCCGGACGCGATGCAGCAGTTCACCGGCACCATCAGCGAGACGATGCAGTTCGACGCGGAGTTCCAGAAGTTCTTCAGCGAGAGCGTGGCGGTCATTCCCGACGAGGAGCCGGAACAGCACCCGGGCTTTTTCGCCCGCTTCCTGCGCCATAAAGACGACGACGCCGGCTTTGAGGAGGACGAGGAGCTGGAGGGCACCGGGGAGGTCCGGGTGGACGAGCCCACCCTGATGATCCCCAACACCGCCCGCGCGCCCCAGCCGGAGGAAGAGCCGGTGGCCCTGCCCATGAGCAGCGAGCCCACCCGGCCGCTGGGCGACCTGCAGGCGCCCGCCCCCGGCGACACCGGCGTCATCGAGCTGGAAGGGCTGGACGACGAGGCCACCCGTCCCCTGGATGACCTGGAAGAGGCCGCGGGCAGCATCCGCTTTGAGGAGGAGTCCGCCGACGCGCCCGAGGAAGAGGCGCCCCAGGAGGAAGAAGCCCCCAAACGCGGTTTCTTCCCGAAGCTGTTCGGGGGCGAAGCGCCCGCCGACACGGTGTTCGACGAGCCGGAAGGACCGGAAACCATCGACGATTACGAGGACCCCGCCGACGCCGACGCGGTGCAGGCGGATCTGGACGGCACGCGCCGTCTGCTGGCGCTGCGCACGGTGCTCTCGGGCATCTTCGCTGTGGTGCTGCTCTACCTGGGTCTGGCGGTGGGCTCCAGCCCCCTGCCGCCCATCGGGCCCATCGACCCGGCAACCGCCCCCGCCGCCTATCTGGCGGTACAGCTGATCCTGCTGCTGGCGGTGTGCGCCGTCAACTGGCGCGTGTTCGCAAACGGCATTCCCGGCATCTGGGCGCGTCCCAGTGCCGATTCCATCCCCGCTGCTGCGGCGGTGGGCGCGCTGATCCAGCTGCTGGTGCAGCTGGTGGGCGCGGATAAGTTCGAAGCGGACAAGCTCACCCTCTTCGCCGCCCCGGCGGCGCTGCTGCTCTGCTTGGACGCCTTCGGGCGCTTCGTAATGCAGGGCGTGGTGGTGCGCAACTTCCGCATGGCCAGCGCCGGCAGCGAGCATACGGCCACCCTGGCCCTGCAGGACAGCGAGCTCACCGCCCGGCTGGCCCAGGGCATGGGCGAACCGGAACCCTGCCTGCTTTTGAACCGGCCCACCTCTCTGGTCAAGGGCTTTTTGCGTCAGAGCTTCTCCGAGCGTGCCAGCGACGGTCTGGCCCAGAAGCTGACCTGGCTTTTGCTGGGCGCGGCGCTGGTGAGCGCGCTGGTCAGCCTGTTCGCCGCCCACGGCGGCGTGGCAGCGGTCAACGCCCTGGCGGGCACGCTGTGTCTGGGCGGGCCGCTGGCCGCCACCCTGCTGAGCGCCCTGCCCAGCCTGCTGGCCCAGAAGAGCGCCGCCCAGGTGGGCGCGGTCATTCCCGGCGCATCCGCCAACGAGCAGCTGGGCCGCGCCAACATGGTGGTGGTGGGCGCCCGGGATCTGGTGCCCGGCGCCAGCGTGCGGCTGCACGGCATCAAGACCTTCGACAAGCAGCGCATCGACCTGGCCATCCTCTATGCGGCCTCGGTGCTCATCGAGGGCTGCGACACCATGCGGGACGTGTTCATGACCATCATCCAGGGCAAGACCGAGATGCTCTTCAAGGTGGAGAACCTGGAGAACCTGCCCGGCTACGGCTTCACCGCCTGGGTGAACAACAACCGAGTCATCGTGGGCAACCGGGCCTTCATGCAGCAGCAGGGCCTGGAGATCCCCAGCCTGGACTATGAGAACCGCTACACCAAGGGCAAGCGCCTGCCGGTGTATCTGGCGGTGAGCGGGCGGCTGTTCGCCATGTTCCTGGTGAGCTACAAGGCCAACCCCCAGGTGGCGGACACTCTGGCCGACCTGCGCAAACAGGGCGTGTCCCTGCTGGTGCAGAGCGACGACTTCAACCTCACCGGCGAAGGCCTGGCGGTGCTCTACGGCCTGCCCGCGGGCAGCGTGAAGGTGCTCTCCGGCGCCGAGCGCCGCCTGCTGGCGCCCCACACCGCTTACGTCGCCGCCAGCGAGGGCTGCATGACCCACATGGGCAGCTTCGCCTCCTTCGTGGGCGGCCTGCGGGCCGCCGCGGGCGCTGCCTGGGGCGAAAAGGTGGCCAGCCTCGTGCATGCCGCGGGCGTGGGCATCAGCTGTGTGCTGGCGCTGCTGCTGGCCTTCACCGGCGGCATCGGCGCGCTGGGCCTGCCGGCTCTGGTGCTTTATCAGGCCGCCTGGGCAGTGCTCACTCTGGCCATGCCTCTTTTGAAAAAATATTGATTTTTCCTGCCCCGCCGGGCCTTTCCCGGCGGGGATTTTGTGTGTTTTGGAGCAAATCCATCATCCGTCAATAGGCAAATTCCACAAAGCTTTCCCTGGATTTTGTGCGGCGCATCCCCCGCATTTAACGTGAATAATCCTTTAAAAATTATGCAAACTGTGCTAAAATTTTGTTTAGGTTGCTACCGCCGCACACTTTTTGCAAAACACGCGGTAGAAGAGAGGGTTAATTAGAATGAAGAACTACGCCAACACAAACATCCGAAACATCCTGGTCGCCGGCCACGCCGGCTGCGGCAAGACCACTCTGGTGGAGGCGCTGCTGTACACCACCGGCGCGCTGGAGCGCATGGGCCGCGTGGAAGACGGCAACACCGTGAGCGACTTTGACCCCGAAGAGGCAAAGCGCCGCGCGTCTCTGAACCTGGCAGTGGTGCCTGTGGAGTACGAGGACGTGAAGCTGAATTTCCTGGACACCCCGGGCCTGTTCGACTTTGAGCTGGGCCAGTACGAGGGCATCCAGGCCGCCGGCAGCGTGCTCATCACCGTTTCGGCACGTTCGGGTGTGACCGTTGGCGCGGAGAAGGCCTACCGCCTGGCCGAGAAGCTGGGCCGCAGCCGCATGGTCTTTGTCAGCAAGACCGACCTGGAAAACGCCAATTTCTATAAAATTCTGGAAGAGCTCAAGACCAAGTTCGGCCCCTCGGTGTGCCCCTGCGTGGTGCCCACCCGTCAGGAGGACGGCACGGTGCTCTATGTGAACCTGTTCAGCCAGAAGGCCTTCAAGTACGAGGGCGGCAAGCAGATCCAGGTGCCCCTGCCCGAGATGGGCCACCGGCTGGACGGCCTGGTGGAAGCCATGAGCGAGGCCGTGGCCGAGACCGACGACGCCCTGATGGAGAAGTTCTTCTCCGGCGAGCCCTTCACCACCGAGGAGATCGTGGAAGGCCTGGCCAAGGGCTGCAAGAGCGGCATGATCACCCCCGTGTTCTGCGGCAGCGCCGTGAACCTGCAGGCGCTGGATATGCTGCTGTATAACCTCAAAGTCCTGCTGCCCAGCCCCGCCGAGGTGCCCGCCCCCGTGGCTCTCACCGCCGGCGGCGACGAAGTGAAGCTGGAGTGCGACCCCGCGGCCCCCGTGGCGGCCTATGTGTTCCGCACCGTGGCCGACCCCTTCGTGGGCAAGCTGAGCTACGTCAAGGTGTTCAGCGGCACCCTCACCGCCGCTTCCAGCCTGGTGAACGCCCGCACCGGCGAGGCCGAGCGCTTCGGCAAGCTGCTGAACATGCGCGGCAAAAAGCAGACCGACATTGATACCATCGCCGCCGGCGACATCGGCGCGGTGACCAAGCTCTCCGCCGCCCAGACCGGCGACACCCTGTGCGACCCCGCCCGTGTGGCCGCCCTGCCCGCCGCCACCTTCCCCAACGCCACCCTGTCCATGGCCATCCGCGTGACCAAGAAGGGCGACGAGGGCAAGATCGGCGCGGCGCTGGCCCGCCTGATGGAAGAGGACCGCACCCTGACCTACCGCGTGGACGCCGAGACCGGCCAGCAGATCATCTCCGGCCTGGGCGAGCAGCATCTGGACGCCGTGGTGGCCAAACTGAAGGCCAAATTCGGCGTGGATGTGGAGCTCACCGCCCCCCGTGTGGCCTACCGTGAGTCGGTGCGCAAAAAGTGCAAGGCCCAGGGCCGCCACAAGAAGCAGACCGGCGGCCACGGCCAGTTCGGTGACGTGTGGATCGAGTTCGAGCCCTGCGACAGCGAAGAGCTGGTGTTCGAGGAGAAGGTGTTCGGCGGCAGCGTGCCCAAGAACTACTTCCCCGCAGTGGAAAAGGGCCTGCGCCAGGCCGCCAAGCACGGCGTGCTGGCGGGCTACCCCGTGGTGGGCCTGAAGGCCACCCTGCTGGACGGCAGCTATCACCCTGTGGACTCCAGCGAAATGGCCTTCATCATGGCCGCCAAGCTGGCCTACAAGGCCGCTCTGCCCGAGGCCGGCCCGGTCATTCTGGAGCCCTTCGGCACCCTGCGCGCCCATGTTCCCGGCGACAACACCGGCGACATCATGGGCGACGTGACCAAGCGCCGCGGCCGCGTTCTGGGCATGAGCCCCGACGAGGACGGCCTGCAGGTGGTGGAGGCGGAGGTGCCTCTGGCCGAAATGCAGGACTTCACCACCTTCATGCGCCAGCTCACCCAGGGCCGGGGCCACTTCACCCTGGACTTCGTGCGCTACGAGCCGCTGCCCTCCAACCTGGAAGGCAAGGTCATCGAGGAAGCCAAGAAGCTGGGCAATGGAGGCGCCGAGGACGAAGAGTAATTTTCTTGCAGCCCGGAGCGGGGCATAAACTCCTGCCCGGCTGCATACAATGAACAAAGCAAGCGCAAACGACCCACCGGTGGCCGGACGGCTGGCGGTGGGTCGTTTTTTGCGGCACAAAAAAGAAAGTCGGTTTTTGGCGAAATAGCTGAAAATAACATCGTAATATTGACAGTAGCAGTTAAATCGGCTATACTACCAAAATTGGGAAAACATATGGGTCGCCGTTTTGACCCGATTGCCCATCAGCGCGCGCCGCGCGCAGAACAAAAGTCAAAAACACGCACAGGGAGTGCGAAAACATTATCGTTAGGGAGCATTCAAAGCAATGAGCATGAAGGAACTTGTCATGACCCGCGCCGGTCTGGAGGCGTTGGAAAAGGAGCTGGAGGAGCTCAAGACCGTCCGCCGCAAGGATGTCGCCGAGAAGATCAAGGTGGCCCGCGGCTTCGGCGACCTGTCGGAGAACAGCGAATACGACGAGGCGAAGAACGAGCAGGGCTTCATCGAGAGCCGCATCGCCCAGCTGGAGGCTATGCTCAAGCACGCCCGCGTCATCGACAACGACGATCTTTCTCTGGACCATGTGTCTGTGGGCACCCATGTGAAGATCGAGGACGAGGACGGCGAGGTCGAGGAGTACGACATCACCGGCTCCACCGAGGCCGATCCCCTGAACGGCAAGATCAGCGACGAGAGCCCCGTGGGCGCCGGCCTGCTGGGCAAAAAGGTGGGCGAGACCGCCGAGATCTCCCTGCCCAACGGCGCCACCGTGGCCTTCAAAGTGGTGGAGATCACCCGTTCGGCGCTGTAAGCGCCATTTTGGCCGCAAATCACAAGGAAATTCTGCAAAAACAGGTGCCACGGCACCTGTTTTTGTGTTATAATAAGCCTTACTGTAGATATGGCCGCGCCGCGGCCTTTTTGTACCGCAAAGGAGAGAAAAGAATGGCACAGATGAACCAGACCCCGGCCCCCGCCGAGGAGATGACCCAGCAGGAGTACAGCGAACTGGTGGCAGTTCGCCGCCAGAAGCTGGCCGACCTGCAGCAGGCGGGCAAGGATCCCTTCCACATCACCAAGTGGCCCCAGGCGGATTTTGCCGCCGAAGTGAAGGAGAACTTCCAGGACCTGCCTGAGGATGCTGCCCCCGAAGACCACCGCCAGGTGTGCATGGCGGGCCGGATGATGAGCAAGCGGGTGATGGGCAAAGCCAGCTTTGCCGACCTGCGGGACACCACCGGCAACATCCAGATGTACGTCAAGCGGGACGACGTGGGCGTGGACGTGTACCAGGAGTTCAAGAAGTTCGACATCGGCGACATCGTGGGCGTGCGGGGCTTTGTGTTCCGCACCAAGATGGGCGAGATCAGCGTGCACGTGACCGAGGTCGTGCTGCTGTCCAAGAGCCTGCTGCCCCTGCCCGAGAAGTTCCACGGCCTCAAGGACCAGGAGACCCGCTACCGTCAGCGGTATGTGGACCTGATCGTCAACCCCGAAGTGCGCCGCGCCTTTGAGGTGCGCAGCCGCTTCATCCGCTATATGCGCCGCTACCTGGACGAGCGGGACTACATGGAAGTGGAGACCCCCGTGCTGAACACCATCGCCGGCGGCGCGGCGGCCCGGCCTTTCATCACCCACCACAACACCCTGGACATCGACATGTATATGCGTATCGCCACCGAGCTGCCCCTGAAGCGGCTCATCATCGGCGGCATCGACCGGGTGTATGAGATCGGGCGCATCTTCCGCAACGAGGGCATGGACCCCAAGCACAACCCCGAGTTCACCACCGTGGAGCTGTACCAGGCCTACGCCGACTTCCACACCATGATGGACATCGCCGAGGGCATCCTCTCCGGCGCGGCCAAGGAGATCCTGGGCACCTACCAGGTGGAGTGGCAGGGCGAGCAGATCGACCTGACCCCCGGCTGGCGCCGCCTGACCATGGTGGACGCGGTGCGTGAGTACGCCTGCGTGGACTTCGCCGCCATCACCGACGACGCCGAAGCCGTGGCTGCCGCCAAGGCCATTGGCGTGGAGCTGGCGGACGCCGCCGAAAAGACCTGGGGCAACGCCCTGTACGCCTGCTTCGACCAGAAGGTGGAGGAGAAGCTGGTGCAGCCCACCTTCATCACCATGTACCCCGTGGAGGTCTCTCCGCTGACCAAGCGCAGCCCGGAGGACCCCCGCCTCACCGAGCGTTTCGAGCTGTTCATCTGCCACAGCGAGCTGGCCAACGCCTACTCCGAGCTGAACGACCCCATCGACCAGCGTCAGCGCTTTGAGAAGCAGGTGGAGCAGCGGGAGCGGGGCGACGAGGAGACCGAGATGATGGACGAGGATTTCCTCACCGCCATGGAGTACGGCATGCCTCCCACGGGCGGCATGGGCATGGGCATCGACCGGTGCGTCATGCTGCTCACCGGCAGCACCTCCATCCGGGACGTCATCCTGTTCCCCACCATGAAGCCCATCGACAAGCCTCAGCCGGCCCAGAAGCCCGCGGCGGCAGCCGCGGCCCCTGCCGCCGCGGTGAACAACGCCGTGCCTGCGGCGGAGAGCGGCCCCATCGACTTCTCCAAGGTGGAGATCGAGCCGCTGTTCACCGAGTTTGTGGACTTCGACACCTTCTCCAAGTCCGATTTCCGGGCGGTGAAGATCAAGGAGTGCACCGCGGTGCCCAAGAGCAAGAAGCTGCTGAAGTTCGTTCTGGACGACGGCACCGGCACCGACCGGGTCATCCTCAGCGGCATCCACGACTACTACGAGCCGGAGGAGCTGGTGGGCAAGACGGCCATCGCCATCGTCAACCTGCCTCCCCGCAAGATGATGGGCATCGACTCCTGCGGCATGCTCATCAGCGCCGTCCATCAGGAGGACGGCCACGAGGGCCTGCACCTGCTGATGGTGGACCCCCACATCCCCGCGGGCGCGAAGCTCTACTAAGAACAAACGAAAGGGCGTCCTGCGCAGCTGGGACGCCCTTTTTCTGCACGAGAGGAGGAAAGCCCCATGAAGATCGGCCTTGTGCTGGAAGGCGGAGCCATGCGGGGCATGTTCACCGCCGGTGTGCTGGATACCTTCCTCGCCGCCGGCGTGAAAGCCGACGAGGTGGTGGGTGTTTCCGCCGGTGCGCTGTTCGGGGTGAACTACCTCTCCGGCCAGACGGGCCGGGCGGTGCGCTACAATAAGCGCTACAACGGCGACAAGAACTACATGGGTCTGCGGCCTTTGCTGAAGGAGGGCAACCTGTTCAGTACCTCCTACGCCTATGACCTTGTGCCCCGCAAGCTGGACCCCTTCGACGACGAAGCTTTCCAAAAGAGCGGCGTGCCCTTTTACGCCGTGGTCACCGACGCGGACACCGGCGAAGCGGAGTACATGCAGGTGAAAAGCGTCTTTGAGCAGATGGATGTGCTGCGGGCCTCCGGCTCCATGCCCTTCGTCTCCCGTCCGGTGGAATGGGAGGGGCGGCGGTATCTGGACGGCGGCATCGCCGACAGCATCCCCTTTGAGTGGATGGCCGCCCGGGGCTGCGACAGGCTCATCATGGTGCTCACCCGGGAGGCGGGCTACCGCAAAACGCCCATGAACGGGGCGATGCTGCGGCTGCTGGGCCGCAAATACCCCGCCGTTGCCCGGCGGCTGGCCGCCCGCCACACCGACTACAACCGGGCGCTGGAGGAGCTGGAACGCTGGCAGGCCGAAGGCCGGGCCTTTGTGATCCGGCCCTCGGTCAAAACGCCCATCAGCCGCATCGAGACCGACCCGGACAAGCTCCAGCAGGTCTACGACCTGGGCCTTGCGGACGGGCAGGCGGCCCTGCCGGCGCTGCAAGCCTATCTCGCCGGGCAGTGAGCCGGCCTTGCAAACGGCCCGAGGTTACGTTACAATAGACCCGAGCGGCCCCCGCCGCGAAAAAGAGAGGAACGAACGCGTATGAAGATCATGGCAGTGGACTACGGCGACGCCCGCACGGGCCTGGCCGTTTGCGACCGCACGGAATTTCTGGCCAGCCCTATCGGCCAGATCGAGGAAAAGAGCATGGCCAAGGTGGCGGAGAAGATCATCTACGCCAGCCGGGAATACGACGTGGGGATGATCGTCATCGGCCTGCCCAAAAACATGGACGGCACCGAGGGCGCCCGGGCGGAAAAGACCCGCAAGCTGGCCGCCCTGGTGGAGTTGGGCGTGCAGGTGCCCATCACCTTCTGGGACGAGCGCCGCACCACCGTCACCGCCGCGGCACAGCTTTCCGAGGCCGGCACCTTCGGCAAAAAGCGCAAGGGCAAGCTGGACGCGGTGAGCGCCGCCGTTATTCTGGACAGCTTCCTCGCCTGGCGGAAAAACCACCCCGGCGAGCAGCCCACCTGAACCAAACCGAAAAAGAGGCCTTTGTCTGGCGGGCAAAGGCCTCTTTTTTACGTCAAAAGGGCGCAAAACCGCGCTATGACGGGCTTACGCGCGCAGAAAAAACGTGCTATAATAGTATCATAGTATCCACGGTGAGACCCCGGCGGGCCCGGGAAAGCGAAAGAAGAACGGCTTTGAGAGACAGCGGCGTTTTGCGGAAGATGGAGGAAAAGCGATGTTTGAAGCAGGAAGTCTGATCGTGTACGGAAATTCCGGCATCTGCCGGGTGGAGGGCGTTTCCATGAAGCCCCAGCCGGGCGGCGGCCAGGCGATGTACTACACCCTCACGCCCTTGTTCGGCAGCGGCACGGTGTACACCCCGGTGGAGACCCGGGTGTTCATGCGGCCGGTCATCAGCGGCGAAGAGGCGAGGGAACTGGTGCGCCGGATGCCCCAGATCGAGCCGGACGCCTGCGAGGGCACCGACCAGCGCGCCCTGACCGAGCATTACCGGGGCCTTTTGCACACGTATCAGTGCGAGTCGCTGGTGAAGATCATGAAGGGCGTGTATCTCAAGGGCAAGCAGGCCGTGGCCCGGGGCAAAAAGCTGGGCAAGACCGACCAGCAGTTCATGAAGCGGGCGGAGGAACTGCTCTACGAGGAGCTTTCCCTGGCGCTGGACATCCCCAAGGAGCAGGTGAAGGACCATATCCTGCAAACGCTGGAACCCGCGGCGCAGTGAGAAGAGGGAACGCACGATGAAACTGAAAACAGCTCTTCGCATCGGGCGGATAGGCGCGGCGCTGGCACTGCTGTTCCTTTTCCTGTGGATGCTTTTTAAAACGCAAACATTGTTGCATCTGAGCCTGGGTACGCCCTTTGTTTTGCTCGCGTTCTCGGCTGTTTTTATCCGTTGTCCTCACTGTAGGCGCTATCTGCACGGAGTACACGGCAAATACTGCCCCTACTGCGGCAAAGAGTTGGATTTGTAAATAACGAAAAAGAGCCTTCCGTTCGGAAGGCTCTTTTTTGTTCTGCTCAGTGGCAGAAGCTCTCCACCGGCTTTTCCGGCGGGGGATTGGTGAGCTTGGGGCCAAGGGTCATCTGGCTGGAATAGAGGCTGTAGTGGCCGCTGAGCAGGTAGCTCACCGCGCACACCAGCAGATAGAGCAGCAGCGGTTCGGCGCCGAACAGCTCCACGCCCAGAAGGATGCTGGCGATGGGGCAGTTGGTCACCGCGCAGAAGGTGGCCACCAGCGCCAGCGCTGCGGCAAGGCCGGGATCCAGCCCCAGCAGCGGTCCCACAAGGCAGCCGAAGGTGGAACCCACAAAGAAGGTGGGCACGATCTCGCCGCCCCTAAAACCGCAGCCCAGGGTGATGGCGGTGAGCAGCAGCTTCAGAATGAAGGCCGCCGGATGCACCAGTTCGCCCTCGGTGATGGCGTGCTCCACCACGTCCATGCCCGCGCCGTTGTAGGCCCGGGTGCCCACCACCAGCGTGAACACAATGATGAGGGCGCTGCCCACCAGAATGCGCAGATACTGGTTTTTCAGCTTGGTCTGGTAAAGGTGGCTGGCGGTGTGCATCGTCACACAGAACAGGATGCCCAGGATCGCGCAGCCCACCGCCAGCAGCAGGGCGCGCCAGGCGTTGTCAAAGCTCAAAGCGGCCGAGCCGTGCACCACAAAGCGCTCCGGCTTGGTGCCCAGCAGCACCGCCGTGCCGTAGGAGATGAGGCTGGCCAGCGCGCAGGGCAGCAGCGCGGAATGGTAAATGATGCCCACGCAGATGACCTCCATGCTGAATACCGCCGCCGTCAGCGGAGTGCCGAACAGGGCGGCGAACACCGCGCTCATGCCCGCCAGCACCATTACCCGCTGGCTGTTGCGGTCCAGCCGCATCTTTTCGCCAAACCAGCCGCCCATGCTGCCGCCGATCTGCAGCGCCGCGCCCTCGCGGCCCGCGCTGCCGCCCAGCAGATGGGTGATGAAGGTGGCCATGATGATGAGCGGCGTCAGCCGCAGCGGGGCCCGCTTGCCCTGCTGGGCGCTCTCCAGCACCGCGTTGGTGCCCCGCTCGGTGCCCATGCGGCAGATGCGGTAGACGAACACGATCACAAGACCGCCCACCGGCAGAAGATACAAAAGCCAAGGGTGTGCCTGGCGCATCCCGGTGGCCCAGCTCACCAGATGAAAGAACACGGCGCCCACCGCGCCGCAGGCCACGCCGGCAATGC
Organism: Candidatus Allofournierella merdipullorum; assembly: GCF_048426865.1. Lineage (NCBI taxonomy): Bacteria > Bacillati > Bacillota > Clostridia > Eubacteriales > Oscillospiraceae > Allofournierella > Candidatus Allofournierella merdipullorum. The sequence continues at coordinate 5,595 of NZ_DBFNWJ010000024.1, read as the reverse complement.
CGGCGCACACCATCCACATCACAAAAGTGCGGGTATAGGGCTTCAGGCCCAACTCCCACTTCTGCCGCAACAGATGTTTGAATTGCATTGTATACTCTCCCCTCAAAAAAGCAAAACCTTTCTTATCATATCACAGCCGGCGGTTTCGTCAAGCCTGTGTTTCGAAAATTGATAAAATGTGGTATAATCTATAACATCGTATAAAAAACAAACAGGAGAGGGATGGGCACCATGAAACAGGGCTTTCAAAACAGCGAGCAGGCGGCGCAGATGATGCAGTTCCGCTGCCCCCGGTGGGAGCAGCTGCCCGGCATCGCGCTGTATATGGATCAGGTCACCGGCTATCTGAACGAGGTGTTCGCCCCGCTGTGCACGCCGGGGGAGGAAAAGACCCTCACCAAGGCGATGGTGAACAACTATGTCAAGCAGAAGGTGATGGAGCCGCCCACCAATAAAAAGTACGGCCGCACCCATGTGGCCCAGCTTCTGGTCATCTGCGCCCTCAAACAGGTGCTGAGCATCCAGGAGGTGGCGCAGCTCATCCGCATCCAGGCCCAGGTGTGCGAGGTGCAGCGGGCCTACGATTACTTCTGCGGCCAGCTGGAGTCGGCGCTGCAGCAGGCGGCCCAGGGCAAGCCCGTGGCTCCCGAAGCGGACGAGGGGCAGCTGCTGGTGGTCCACGCCACCCGCGCCTTTGCCAGCAAGATCTATCTGCAAAAGCGGCTGGAGTTTGAGAACAGCCCGGAATAAACTGCAAAAACAAAAGGGCCCTGCCACCGCGCGTTTTACACGGGCGGCAGAGCCCTTTTTCTTTTAAAGATTCAGGCCAGCTCGCTGCGCACCAGCTGGGCCAGCTCGTCGGCGATGGACTGGATGAGGGCCTCGTCCTGGCCCTCCACCATCACGCGGATCAGCGGCTCGGTGCCGCTCACGCGCACCAGCACACGGCCGGCGTCGCCCAGAAGCTCTTTTTTCTCCCGGATGGCAGTCTTGATGGCGTCGTTGTTGTAGAACTCCAGCTTGCCGGCGGCGCTCACCTTCACGTTCACCATCACCTGAGGCAAGCGGGTCATCACCTTCGCCAGCTGGGAGAGAGGCTTGCCGCACCGCTTCAGCAGGCACAGCAGCTGCAAGGCGGTGAGCTGGCCGTCGCCGGTGGTGGCGTAATCCCGGAAGATGATGTGGCCGCTCTGCTCGCCGCCCAGGGTGTAGCCCTCCTGCTCCATCTCCTCCAGCACATACCGGTCGCCCACCTTGGTGGCGGCGAAGTGCATGCCGTTGGCCTCGCAGAAGCGGGCAAAGCCCAGATTGGTGAGCACGGTGCCCACGATGGTGTTCCGGCGCAGCTTGCCACGCTCCTGCATATCCAGCCCGCAGATGGCCATGATGAAGTCGCCGTCCACCACGTCGCCGTGTTCGTCCACGAAGAGGCACCGGTCGGCGTCGCCGTCAAAGGCCACGCCCGCCACCGCGCCGGGGGTGGAGCGCACCGCTTCGCACAGGGCCTCCATATGGGTGGAACCGCAGCCCTCGTTGATGTTCACCCCGTCCGGCGCGGCGGACAAGATCTGAGCGTCCGCCCCCAGCTGGCTGAACAGCTGGCCGGCGGTGGCCGAGGCGGAGCCGTTGGCGCAGTCCACCACGATCTTCATGCCTTCCAGCGAGGTGGGGATGCTGCTTTTCAGATGCTCCACATAGTCCCGCACGGCGGTGGTGCAGTGGCTGATCTGGCCCAGACCGTCGCCGGTGGCCAGGGTAAAGCGGTTCTGCTCGATGAGGGTCTCGATCTGGTCCTCCAGGTCGTCCGGCAGCTTGAAGCCCTCGCCGCCGAAGATTTTGATGCCGTTGAAGGGGTAGGGGTTGTGGCTGGCGCTGATCATCACGCCGGCGTCCGCCTTGTACTTCATCACCAGGTAGGCCACCGCGGGGGTGGGCACCACGCCCAGGTCGATCACGTCCGCCCCCACGCTGCACAGGCCCGCCGCCAGCGCCGCGCCCAGCATGTCGCTGGAGATGCGGGTGTCCTTGCCCATCACCACCAGGGGGCGGCGCCGCCGCCCGTAGGTGAGCACGGTGGCCGCCGCGCGGCCGATGTTCATGGCGAGCTCGCAGGTCATGTCCTCGCCGGCAATGCCGCGCACGCCGTCGGTGCCGAATAATCTGCCCATGTGTATTGTCTCCTTTCAGCGTTCAGCGGGTCAGACCCGCTTGGCCAGCTTGCCCGGCCCTTTGTAGATGTGCCCGGCGGGAACCACGCCCCGCACGCAGCTGGTGGGATACACCTGGCAGCCGCGGCCCAGCACCGAGCCGGGGCACAGCACACTGTTGCAGCCCACTTCGGCCACGTCGCCCACCAGCGCGCCCAGCTTCTTGCGGCCGGTGGCCAGCTGCTCCCCGCCGTTTTTGATGACCACAAGGCTCTTGTCGCTCTTCAGGTTGCTGGTCACCGCGCCGGCGCCCAGATGGGCCTTGCAGCCCAGGATGGAGTCGCCCACATAGTTGAAGTGGGGCACCTGCGCCCCGTCGAAGAGGATGCAGTTTTTCAGCTCCACGCTGTTGCCCACCACGGCGCCCGCGCCCACCAGCGCGCTGCCCCGGATGAAGGCGCAGTGGCGCACCTCCGACTCGGGACCGATGACGCAGGGCGCGCCGAGAAATGCGGTGGGCGCGACCTTGGCGGTCTTTGCCACCCATACCCCCGGCTGGGGCTGGTCGTATTCGTCGGCGGGCAGGCTCTCGCCCAGCTTCACAATAAAATCCTTCAGCTCGTCCAGCACCTGCCAGGGCCACTCCTTGCCCTCGAACAGCGGGGCGGCCAGGGTGTGGGAGAGATCGAACAGTTCTTCGGTGCGGCAAACTTGCATATCGCACGCTCCCTTCCAATGATTCTGCTATCAATCATTATATGAAATCAAAGGCAAAATAACAACTTGAAAATGCAAAACACGTGGACGAAATGTCAAAAATGGCGTGTTTCACGAAAATCCGACCCAACACGCAGGAAATAATTGTGACATATTTCCACGAAATTTGTACAATAAGCTTTCGCGGACAAAGAAAAAGCCCGGTCCGCGGACCGGGCTGTGAAACGCTTACTGCGCTTTTTGGGGCTGTTTGAGGCCCACCACATAGCGGATGCGCCGCCAGTAGACGATGATCGAGATGGCCGGGGCCACAAAGTCGGAGATGGGCTCGGCCACAAAGGTGGACATGGCGCCGAAACAGGCGGGCAGGATGAACAGGGGAATAAAGTAGATGGTCTTGCGCAGGAAGGAAAGGGGCAGGGAATACTGCATCATGCCCATGCCGGTGAAGCCGTCGATGATGGTGTACTGTATGCCCAGCATGATGACGCCCAGGGTGCTGATGCGGATGGCCCGCACCGCCAGTTCGGCCACCTGCGGGTCGCTGGTGAAGATGGACACGAAAAGCCCGGGCACGCACTGGCCGATGAGGAACAGCAGGGTGGTGTAGCCCAACGAGAGCTGAAGGATGAACTTCTGCGCCTCCAGAATACGCTTTGGCTGGCCCGCGCCGTAGTTGTAGCCCAGGATGGCCCCGGTGCCGCCGGTGATGCCGCCCAGCGGCATAGTGACCACCAGCATAAAGCTCTGGGCGATGGTGGCCGCCGCCACCAGCAGGTCGCCCTGCGCCGCGCCGCCGTACTTTTGCAGCAGGGAGTTGAGAGCAATGATCATCACATTGTCAAAGGCGATGATGACGAAGGGGGTGAAGCCGGTGGCCATCACCCGGCCCATGATGCGGGCGCTGTAGCCGCCGAAAGTGATGCGGATGGGCGGCTGGCGGCCGAACAGGAACACCAGCACAAAGATGCAGCTGGCCAGCTGGCTGAGCACGGTGGCCAGTGCCGCGCCGGCCACGCCCATGTCCAGCACAAAGATGAACACCGGGTCCAGCAGGATGTTCAGCACCGCGCCCAGCAGCACCGAGAGCATGCCCTTTTTGGCAAAGCCCTGGCAGATGATGAACTGGTTCATGCCGGTGGCCAGCAGGGCGAAGAGGGTGCCCGCCAGATACACCGTGTAGTAGCTTTCGGCGTAGGGCAGGCTGGACTCGCTGGCGCCGAAGAGCAGCAGCACCGGCCGCCGGGTGGCATAGGCCAGCGCCATCAGCGCCGCCGCAAGACCGCACAGAAGCACAAAGCAGTTGGCCAGGATGCGGCGCGCGCCCTCGTTGTCGCCCGCGCCCATGCGGATGCTCACCAGCGGCGAGCCGCCCACGCCCACCAGAAAGGCCACCGAGCCGATCATGGTCACGATGGGGCCGCACACGCCCGCTCCCGCCAGAGCCAGATTGCCCACCTCGGGGATGTTGCCGATGTACATGCGGTCCACCACGCTGTAGAGCACGCTCACGAACTGGGCCAGCATGCTGGGCAGGGCGATGCGCAGCACCAGCTGGCGAATGGGGTCACGCCCCAGATCATTTTCCATTCTCACACAAAACACCGCCTTGAAGGCGCAAAGAGTGCCGGACGTGTTCTTTCGCCCGGCACAGCGCCGCTTATTTGTAGATTTTCTGAAGGGTGAAGCCTCGGCCGTGCACCTCGTTCACCGAACTGATGACGATGAAAGCCTGAGGGTCCGTCTCCAGCACCAGATGGTTCAGCTTTGCCAGCTCCCGGTTGGTCACCACCGTCAGCAGCATGTCCCGCTCGGTCTGGGTGTAGCCGGTCTGGGCGTGCAGCACCGTGCAGCCCCGGTCCAGCACCCGCAGGATGATGCGGCGGATCTCGTCGTTCTTTTCGCTGAGGATCTTCACCTGGATCTTGGCGTGGCCCATCACCGACACCTTTTCCAGAATGACGGTGTAGAGCAGCACCAGCAGGATGCCATAGAGGATCTGCTCCTTGTCGGCAAAGACCATCTGGCCGATGAGGATGAGGAAATCCAGCAGGTACATCACCGCGCCCACCGGCAGGCCGAAGTACTTGTTCAGCACGATAGGCGGGATGTCCATGCCGCCGCTGGACGCCCCCGCGCCGATCACCAGCCCGATGGCCACGCCGATGAGCACGCCGGCGAACACCGTGCCCAGCATGGGGTCGCGGGTGAAGCTGTCGATGCCCGGGATGCGGGCGAACAGGTCCAGAAACAGGGGGTAGCAGAAGGTGGACAGCGCCGTGTTGAAGGCGAACCACCGGCCCATGGCCAGCGCCCCCACCACGAACATGATGATGTTGGACACCAGCACGAACCCGGCCACCGGTACGTCCAGCCAGTAGCGGGTGGCCAGCGCCAGACCCGTTGTGCCGCCAGTGATGAGCCCGCAGGGCAGCACGAACATGTCCACCGCAAGGGCGTACAGCGCGTTGCCCAGCAGCACCAGCAGAATGTTTTTTCCCCGCGCGGGCAGAATGAATCCCTTCACGGGCGATCCCTCCCATCCATGTTACTGCACGACAGTGCCATGATAAAGCGAAAAGCGGCAGGCCGAACGCCTGCCGCCGAAACGATATGCATGATGCCGGGCGCAGCCCATTCGACCCACCTGCCTTTATTGTACTCCACACAAGTATTGCACAGCCCGGCGGGGATTGCAACCCCCGGCAAAAAAAGTTCGGCGTTTTGCCCC
>NZ_DBFNWJ010000023.1:0-17171 GCF_048426865.1 Candidatus Allofournierella merdipullorum | reverse complement strand
GGGGGGCCTGGTGGCGCTGGCGGTGCTGGGGGCCAGTTGTGCGGCGGCAAAGCGCCCGGTGTTTGGCCGGGCGGCGGCGCTGGCTGCGGGCGCGGTGTTCGCCGCGGCGCTGGCGGTGGGCGCGGAGCCCCAGTTCACCCTGCTGGGGGTGAGCGGCGGCGAGTATACGTCGGTGCGCGGGGAAGTGGCCGTGGCCAAGGCCGCGAAGGAAACCATCCAGCCGGGGCAGAAGGTGTTCCTCATCCGCCAGGGCGACGAGGGCTTTTCCTGGTTTTTGTTCAATCAGCAGCTGGCCCCGGCCCTCGTTTACGGTGAGGGCGGCGCCACCTACGGCGAACCGGCGCTGGTGGAGGGCATGGCCTACGGCGCGCCCTACACCGCCGAAGAGTTCGCCGCCCTGTTGGAAAAGGAGCAGGTGGACGTGCTGCTGGTGAGCCAGGTGGACGACATTTTTGAAGCGAGCTACGCCTCTCTCTTTGCCGACGGCCTGGCCGCGGGGAAGGAGGGCCCCACCCTCTACGAAAAGGGCGAAGCGGGCTGGACGCCCGCCGGGGAGGTGACGGGATGAAGCGGCTGAAAACCCTATGGGCGACGGCGCGCCGCCGTCCCTTCCGTGCGCTCTACGCTCTGGGCGTCTGCCTGCTGGCGCTGACGCTGGTGGGCAATTTTGTCCTGGACCAGCTGCTGTATGCCGCGGGCGTTCTGGAAGAAACGACCGTCACGCTGCAAAACACGGAGCAGTACACCCTTGTGAACATGGAAAACACCGGCGACGGACTGGTGAGCACCACCGGCGACGCCCAGCTGCTGCTGAATCCCGGCGCGCTGGTGCGGCGGCTGCGCCTTGTGGCCCGCTACGAGGGTGGCGCGGTGTGCGAAAAAGACCTTTATTATCATCTGCCGGCTTTCGGCTATACCTCCCGCCTGCGGGTGTGGCCCACGGCCCGAGAGGACGGCAGCTGGACCTACACCCTGCCCCGGTTTGCCGGGCAGGGCCTGCGGCTGGACCTGGCGGACTCGGCGGGCGTGACGGTGGACCTCACCGCCATCGTGCTCAACGAGCGCCTGCCCTGGCAGGAATACTTCATCCCGTCGGCGTGGCAGCTGTTCTGGCTGGCGGCGCTGCCCGGTCTTGCCGGGTGCGCCGTGACGCTGAAGCGGGAAAAGGGGGAAGACGAGTGAAACTGGAAGAACTGTTCATCCAAGAGGATGCCTCCATTCTGGAGACCATGAAGCAGCTGGACGAGACCGGCCAGCGCATCCTGTTCATCGCTCCGGAGGGCAGGCTGAAAGCGGTGCTCACCGACGGCGACCTGCGCAAGTTCCTCTTGCGGGGCGGCAAGCTGGAGGACCCGGTGCGTCTTGCGGCGAACTACAGCCCCAAGAGCCTGCCCTTGGAGCAGAGGGGCTCGGCCAAATCCATGCTGGAGCAGTTCTATATCGATGCGCTGCCCCTTCTGGACCGGGACGGCAAGGTGGCGGACGTGGTGTTTGCCACCGGCCTTGACGTGGACAATCGCAAACAGGCGAACATCCCGGTGGTGGTGATGGCCGGCGGCCTTGGCACCCGGCTCTATCCTTACACCAAGATCCTGCCCAAGCCCCTGATCCCGGTGGGGGAGAAACCCATCTGCGAGCTCATTCTGGAGCGCTTCTCGGATTTCGGTTGCCGCCGTATGGTTTTGGTGGTAAACTACAAAAAGAATATGATCAAGTCCTATTTCAACGATCTGGAAGACCTGCGCTACCAGGTGGAGTATGTGGACGAGACGGAGTTTCTGGGCACCGGCGGCGGCCTCAGCCTGCTCAAGGGCAAGCTGGACAGCACCTTCTTCTTCTCCAACTGCGACACCCTGCTGGACGTGGACTACGGCGATGTGTATCAGTACCACAAGACCCACGGCAACCTCATCACCATGATCTGCGCCTACAAGCACTACACCGTGCCCTACGGCGTGGTGGAGATGGGGGAGAACGGAGCCATCGCCGCCATGCGGGAAAAGCCGGAGCTGAACTTCCTCACCAACACCGGCGTTTACGTTGTGGAGCCGCAGGTGGTGGAGGAGATGGAGGAAGGCCGCAAGGTGGGCTTCCCCGACGTGATCGACGAATACCGCAAAAAAGGCCTGCCGGTGGGGGTGTATCCCATCAACGAGTCCGCCTGGATGGACATGGGCCAGATGGAAGAACTGGAAAAGATGCGCCGCCGCCTGGAACAGCAGGCCTGACGGCGCGGGGAGCTTTTGCATATGGAACTGTTTTTCAGCTATCTGTCGCTGGCGGCGCTGGCGGGCTTTGCCGTGCTCATGGTGCGGCGCACGGGCCTGCCCGCGCCGCTTGCGCCCTTTGCGGCGCTGTGCGCCACGATGGTCTGGTTCAGCGCCGCGGGCATGCTGGGCGTGCTGGCGGCGGCCGGATGGATCTATTTTGTGCTGGCGGCGGCAGCCTGGGCGCTCGCTTTTCGGCCGGGGGCAAAACAGCCCGCTTCGGCGCTGAAAGCGCCCGGGTTTGCCGCCTTTTTCGTTTTGTCGGCGGTGCTGCTGGCCTTCTTCGCCTGGCGGCAGCCCATGTTCTCCACCTGGGACGAGTTCTCCTTCTGGGGCACCGCCGCCAAGATCGTCAAAACCAGCGGCGGTCTTTATGTGAACGCCGACATCGGCTGGGCCTGGGTTGGTACCCACCGCCCGGCGCTGGTGGTGCTGGGCTGGTTCTTCCAGTTCTTCGGTGAATACGCCGAGTGGCGGGTGCTGGCGGCCTACGATATCCTGCTCATCGCCATCTTCGCCGCCCTCACCGCCGGCTGCCAGAAAGACAAGCCCCGGCAGTGGGTCCCGGCGCTGGGCTTCGGCTTTTTGCTGCCCTTCGTTGTCACCCTCTACGGCAGCGTCACCCGCCCCACCGACCTCTACGCCTCGGCCCTCTCGGACATTCCCCTGGGGCTGACCTTCGGCGGCGCGCTGGCGGCGTATTATATCAATGAAAAGAAGGCGCTGTGGCCCAGTGCCCTGGCGCTGGCCGCCCTGTGCCTGGAAAAGGACACCGGCTTTGCTCTGGCGCTGGTGGCGGCGGGCCTTATCGCCGCCGACGGCGCCTTCAGCCTGCTGATGGAAAAGGTTCCCCTGCGCCGCTGGGGAAGGCCCGCGGCGGGCTGGGCCGGGCTCTTTGTCACCTGCGGCCTTTCCTTCTGGAGCTGGCAGAAGTATCTGGCGCTGGCCAGCACGGCGGACACCTCCAACGTGGGCGGCACCCAGCAGATGGGCATGGCCGAAATGGTGCTCACCGGCGTGAAAGAGCTTTTGGGCATCGGCCGCACCGAGAAATTCACCACCATCATGGGCGGCCTTGTGCGGGCGCTCTTCACCTCCAAAACCACCATGGTGGGCCCCTTCGCGGTGGTCGCCGCCCTGGCGGTGGCCATGGCGGCGGGCGCGGCCATCCTCACAAAGGAAAAAGCCTTGCGCCGGCAGGCGGGCCTCTTTGCCGTGCTGGGCACGGCGGGCTTCGCGGCCTACTTCTTCTTCATCGGCCTGACCTACGTCTACGTCTTCCGGGACGAAGTGTCCGACGGGCTGGTGGGCTTTGAGCGGTATATGTACCCCTATCTGCTGGGCTGGCTACTGGCTTCGGCGGCGCTGGTACTGCGGGCCATGGGCTCGGAGCGCATCGAGGGTCTGTTGCAGACTGGCTTTGCGGTCATGACGCTGGCGCTGGCGGCGCTGGTGTGGCTGCGGCTGCCCTTCAGCCTCACCGTGTTCGGTGGAGGCAACGCCGCCTATGCCGAGCGCTGGGCCACCCGGGACGAGGCAATGGAAGTTCAGGCGGCGGTGCCCGAGGACGCCCACATCTTTTTTGTCAGCCAGGGGGACGACGGCAGCCGCTGGTTCCTCTATTCCTATGAGCTTTACCCCTGGTATCTGGACTACAGCGGCACCGACGGCCAGGGCGGCGGCGGCACCTTCGCGCTGCCCGGGGCGCTGGAAGAGGGCACCCTCTACTACCACCCCTACACCGCCGAGGAACTGCTGGACTGCATCCGCGACCGGGGCTGCGACTATGTGTTCGTGGAGCGCAGCGACGACCTCTTTGCCGATGGCTACGCGGCGCTGTTCAGCGACGGGCTGGCGGGCTGCGAAGAGGCGTCCGCGGTGTACGCCTGGAACGAAGCCGAAGGGCAGTTTGACTTTGTCTGCAATGTGGGGGCCGAAGGATGAAACGAGTGTTTGCATGGGCGGCGGCGCATCTGGTGGCCGTCTGTTATCTCTTGGCCCTGGCGCTGTGGGCGCTGTGGGCCTTAGGAAACGCCGGGTGGGACGCCGTGGGCTTTGCCACCGGGCGGCTGACCACGGTGCATGTGCCCCTTTCCTCGCTGCAAAGTCAGGACATCGCCCTCACCGACGAGGGCCTCTGGGTCACCACCGGGGCCGACCCGCAGTTCCATCTGCAGGCGGGCCAGCCGGTGCGCAGTGTGCTGTTTGAGACCGGCGCGCCGGCCTCCGGGTTTGAGGGCTACTGGGCCGACGGCGGGCAGGACTTCAGCCTGCGCCGCCGGGTCTGGGCCGATGAGACTGCCGGCGGCGTGCTGCTGGTGCTGCCCGAGGCGGCAAAGACCCTTCGCATCGACCCCGCCGCCGGGGTGGGCGTGGTTTTGGCTGAGGGCGAAAACGCCAGCCTCACCGTGAACCCGCCGGTGGCCTTCTGGCGGTATTTCGTGCCCCGGGCCGAGCAGGCGCTGGCGCTGGCCGTGCTGCCTGCCGCCGCGGCGGTGGCGTTGGATCTGGGCCTTTTCTGGAAAGGCCGTCTTTTGAAAAAGCGGGGCTGAAACGCCCCGCCGCAAGAGGTGTGGAATGGAACGAGCAAAACGCTTTTTACAGGGCCGTCGGGGCCGTCTGGTTCTGGCTGCGGGGGGCATGGCGCTGATTTTGTGCGCCGTCTATGCCGCCTGCGGCTTCTGGCCCTTTGGCCCGAACTCGGTGATGACCGGCGATCTCAACAGCCAGTATATTCCCTTCTACGCCCACTTTTATGACGCGGTGCGCGGGGGCGGCAGCCTCTTTTATGCCGACGATTTGGGCTTAGGCGGCGGAGCCTTCGCTCTGTTTGCCTACTACTTTGCCAGTCCCTTTGCCTGGCTCTACCTTCTCATTGCGCCGGAATTCTACGGCCAGCTTTGCTGCATCGTCTGGGCCCTCAAGGTGATTTTGGCGGCAGCGGCTTTCTGCTTTTATCTCGAGCGGCGCTGGGGCGGCGAACAGGCCCTCTGGCTGCCCCTGTGCTGGTGCTACGGCCTTATGGGCTATTCGGTGGCCTACGCCCAGAACGTCCTCTGGCTGGACGCGGTGATTTTGCTGCCACTGGTCTGCGCCGGCATCGACCGGCTGCTGGCGGGCAAAGGGGCCGTGGGTTTCTGCCTGGCGCTGGCCGCGGCTATCTTCACGAACTTCTACATGGGGTATATGCTTTGCATCTTCTCCGTGCTGTATTTTGTTGCGGAGCTTGCAGTGCAAACGCCCCGGCCCGGCGCAAAGGCCGTGTTTTCGGCCTTTGGCCGCTTTGCGGCGGCAGGGGTCACGGCGGCGGCGCTGGCCGGCGCAGTGCTGCTGCCGGCGGTGACGGAGATTTTACAGGTCAAGAGCACCGGCCTCGGGAGCACCGGCGGCGGGCAGTTTTCGCCGCTGGAACTCATCCAGAAATTCTTCACCGGAAACTTCGTCTGGGCGGACGTGCAAAATGGTCTGCCCCCGGTCTACTGCGGCATGCTGGGCCTTGGGGCGGCGCTGCTCTACTTCTTCTCCGCCCGGCCCCGGCGGGAAAAGCTGGTCTACGGCCTTTTGGCCGCCCTGCTGCTGGTCAGCCTGTGGTGGAAGCCGCTGGACCTTGTCTGGCACGGCTTTGCCGCCCCCAACTGGTTCCCTTATCGTGAAAGTTTCCTGCTGGTGTTCCTGCTGCTCACCCTGGGTGCGGGGGCCCTCACCGGGCCGCTGAGCCTGAAACGGGGCCTTGCCGCCGGGGTGCTGGCGGCGGCGCTGGGGGTGCTGGTCTACTTCTTCCGCGCCGAGACCTATGGCCGGCGGCGCTGGCTGCTGGCTTGCTGCCTGCTGGCGGCGGGCATCGGCCTCGTCTGGCTGTGGGGCCGCCTCAAAGGCGACAAAAAACAGCTGACCGCCCTGGCCCTGGCCGCCCTCACCGCCGGGGAGCTGGCGCTGAACGGGTACTGGGCGCTGCGGCTCTTTGAAGTTTATCCGATGGCGGATTACACGGAGTTTGTCCGGGCCGGGCGGGCCACCGCCCGAGCGGTGGAGGAACAGAACACGGAACACTACCGGGTGGAAAAGACCTTCTTCCGCACCCTCAACGACCCTATGCTGTTGGGCTACGACGGGCTGACCCATTTCAGCAGCGTGCAGGACGGCGCTTCCTCCATTCTGCTGATGGCTTTGGGCTACCGCAACTACGGCTCCAGCTACGGCTACCTTTCCGGCAGCACCGCCGCCGCCGACAGCCTCTTGTCGGTGGGGTGGTTCCTGACCCGGGAGGGGGATGCGGTTCCCACTCACTTTGAACAAACCGACACCGCCGCTCCCTGGCAGGTGTACCAAAACCCCAATGCCCTGCCCCGGGCGCTCTGGTCGCCCTCCGAGACCGGGGCCTTTGACCTGGCCGAAGGATTGAATGCTTTTGAGGCAGTCGAGACTCTTTACACTGCCCTGCTGGGCAAAGAGGCCGCCCTGTTCACCCCGGTGGAGAGCGCTGAAAGTGGCGCGGAATTTGATTTGACGATGCCCGAAGACGGCATCCTCTACGCTATCTTTTCCGGCGCGGGGGCGGATGTGCCTCTGGCAGTGAACAGCCAGGAGAAGGGCACTGTGCTCTCCATCAACCGCTCGGCGGACGCCGCGGTGGACCTGGGCCGCTTCCAGGCGGGGGAGACGGTAAACGTAACCCTGGGCGCGGCGGTGGATTCCGCCCGCTTCGCGGTGCTGGACGAAGAAGCCCTGGCCGACACCTGTGAGGAGCTGCGCTCGGCCGCGCCCGCCGTGACAAACTGGGCGGACGGTGCTATTACATTGGAAAGTAATGCCCAGGCCGACGGCCTCGCGGTGCTCACGGTGCCTTACGACGACAACTGGCGGGCCGAAGTGGACGGCGAACCCGCTGAAGTGCAAAGGGCGGCGGGGGCGCTGCTGGCGGTGGAACTGCCCGTGGGCAGCCACACTCTTGCTTTGACCTACACTCAGCCGGGCGCGGCGGCGGGCCTTGGCCTGACGCTGGCGGGGGCAGCCGGCCTCGCGGCGCTGGCATTCTGGCAGAAGAAAATAAAGGGTAAGGAGCGATAACAATATGCAGGACGTTCTCATCATTGCCGAGGCGGGCGTCAACCACAACGGCAGCCTGGAAATGGCAAAGCAGATGGCGCTGGCGGCCAAAGACGCCGGGGCGGACGTGGTGAAATACCAGACCGCCGTGCCGGAGTTGGTGGTGTCGAAATTCGCCCCCAAGGCCGAGTACCAGAAGGCCCAGACGGGGGACGGCGAGAGCCAGCTGGAGATGATCCGGCGGCTGCACTTTGATTTTGAGGGCCACCGCCAGCTGAAGGAGTACTGCGACTCCATCGGCATCCAGTACCTCTCGGCGGCCTTCGATCTGCCCAGCGTGGAGTTCTTGAAGGAACTGGACCTGCCCTTCTTCAAGATCCCCAGCGGCGAGATCACCAACCTGCCTTATCTTGAGGCGGTGGCGGCGGCCAAAAAGCCGGTGGTGCTCTCCACCGGCATGAGTACCCTGTCCGAGATCGAGGACGCCCTCTCCGTTCTGGAGGACGGCGGCTGCCCCGGGGTGACCCTGCTCCACTGCAACACCGAGTACCCCACCCCCTATGAGGACGCGAACCTGCTGGCCATGCTGGAGCTGGCGGAGCAGTTCGGCGTGCCGGTGGGCCTTTCCGACCACACCCCCGGCTGGGAGTGCGACGTGGCCGCGGCGGCGCTGGGGGCGACGGTCATCGAAAAGCATTTCACGCTGGATAAGACCCTCCCCGGCCCCGACCATAAGGCCAGCCTGGATGTGCCCCAGCTTACCGCCATGATCCAGGCGGTGCGCCACACCCAGGCCGCTCTCGGCACCGGCCGCAAGGCGGTGACCGCCAGCGAAGCCAAAAACAAGCCCATCGCCCGCAAGAGCATCGTGGCCGCCAAGGCCATCAAAAAGGGCGAAATTTTCACCGCCGAAAACCTCACAACCAAGCGCCCGGGCGACGGCGTGTCCCCCATGCGCTGGCACGAGGTGCTGGGCCTTGAGGCAAAGCGGGACTTTGCCGAGGACGAGCCCATCGAACTGTAACAAAAGGAGGAGAGGGCCATGGAACAGCCTCTCATCGCCGTTGTCACCGGCACCCGGGCGGAGTATGGCCTGCTGCGCCCCGTTTTGCAAAAGCTGGCCGCCCGCCAGGACGCGAAGCTGGCCCTGCTGGTCACCGGCGCGCACCTTTCAGCGCGGCACGGGGCCACGGTGAGCGAAATTGAAGCGGACGGCATGCCCATCGCGGCGCGCATCTCCATTCTCTTTGAGGAGGACGAGGGGCCCCTGGCCACCGCCAAGGCGGTGGAGCGTACGATCCGGGGCTTTTCCGAGTGGTTCGCTGAACACAAGCCCGCCTGCTGCCTTGTGCTGGGCGACCGCTACGAGATCCTGGCTGCCGCCCAGGCCGCGGCCTTCACCGGCGTGCCGGTGGCCCACATCAGCGGAGGCGATGTGACCCTGGGGGCCCAGGACGACTGGTACCGCCATTGCCTGACGAAAATCGCCCATCTGCACTTCCCCAGCTGTGAAGAATCCGCCGCCCGGGTCATCCGCATGGGCGAAACGCCCGCCACCGTGTTCAATGTGGGAGGCCTGGGGGACGAGAACATCCGCACGATGGAAAAGCTGGACGCCGCCGCTTTGAGTGAGAGCGTGGGCTTTGACCTGGCGCGGCCTTTCGGCCTCGTCACCTTCCATCCCCAGACGGCGGGCGATGTGGACGTGACTGCCCAGATGCGCGCCTTGCTGGACGCGATGGACGAGCTCACCCGCACCGAGGGCCTTGTGTGGCTGGTGACCAAGTCCAACGCGGACGCGGGCGGCCTTGCCATCAATGCCATGTGGGACGAATGGGGCGAACAGCACCCGGACACTGCGGCGGTGCGCTCCAGCCTCGGGGTCAAACGGTATCTCTCCGCCATGGCCGCCGCGGCGCTGGTGCTGGGCAATTCCTCTAGCGGCGTGGTGGAGACCCCCACCTTCGGGGTGCCCACGGTGAACGTGGGCGGGCGGCAGGAAGGCCGGCCCCTGTGCGCCAATGTGCTCTGCTGCCCGGCGGAAAAAGAAGCCGTCGTCGCGGCGGTGCGCAAGGCCGTGAGCCCGGAGTTCGCCGCCGTTGCAAAGGGCGCAAAAAGCCCCTATAATGGGGGAGACACCAGCGGAAAAATCGTGGATATCCTGCTGGAACAGGTGCGTCGGCCGGAGTTCGGCGCGCCCAAAGTGTTTTACGACGGCCCGGCGGGCCGCTGACAATACAAGCGAGGTGGAAGCTATGGAACTTCTCATTGTGGGCCTGGGCAGCATGGGCAAACGCCGCGCCCGGCTTTTGAAAGGCATCGACAAAAACATCGCTCTCTCCGGGGTGGACACCGCCCCCTCCCGCCGGGAGGAGGCTGCGGCCCTGGGCGTGGAAGGCTTTGAGAGCATCGACGCGGCGCTGGCGGCAAAACGCTTCGACGGCGCGCTGGTCTGCACCGCGCCCCTCACCCACGCTGCCATCATCCGGCAGCTGCTGGAAGCGGGCCTGCCGGTGTTCACCGAGCTGAATCTGGTCAGCGACGGCTACGCCGAAAACATGGCGCTGGCAAAGGAGAAGGGCCTGCCCCTGTTCCTTTCTTCCACCATGCTCTACCGGGGCGAGACCCAGTACATCAAGGGCCGGGTGGACGAGTTCGCAAAGCCTGTGAACTACATCTACCACATCGGCCAGTACCTGCCCGACTGGCACCCCTGGGAAAACTACAAGAACTTCTTTGTGGGCGACGCGCGTACCGGCGGCGTGCGGGAAATTTTCGGCATCGACCTGCCCTGGCTGCTGGACACCTTCGGCCCGGTGAAGAGTCTGCACGCGGAAAAGGACAAGCTCAGCGAGCTGGAAATCTCCTACCCGGACAGCGTCTTTGTGACCCTGCGCCACGAAAACGGCACCAAGGGCATGCTGGCGGTGGACGTGGTGAGCCCCAAGGCGGTGCGCAACTTCGAGTGCTTCGGCGAAGGGCTGCACCTGTTCTGGGAGGGCAACCCCAAGAGCCTCTACGACTTCGACCATGCCAGCGGCGAAAAGAAGGCCGTGAACACCTACGCCAGCGTGGAACACGACGCCCGCTACAGCGACAACATCGTGGAAAACGCCTATGTGGACGAGCTGCAGAACTTCTTGGGCGTGCTGGCGGGCAGGGAAGAAGCCCGTTACAGCTTTGAGAAAGATTTGGAGACCATCCGGCTGATCGAGGCCATCGAGGAGGCGTAAAGCCATGGGATTTTTGGACGGGCTGCTGGGCGCTTCCAAACGGGAAACGCTGCCCAGCGGCGTGACGGTGCGTCATTTCCGCACCGCTTATAAAGACCGGCTTCTGGCCCATTTTGACGCGGCGTTTCCCGGGCGCGAGACCCTTCTCTGGGACGATGCGGATACCGGCATCGAGCTGGCGGTGATGAAGCCCACCGAAGCCGAGCCCTTTTATGTGGCCTATACCATCGGCATGAGCGCCGAGCCCATGAACCTGGACGACATGCCCAAAAACCGCCAGTACGAGTGGCTGCGCTGGGCAGAGCTGGTGATGTATCTGCCCGGGGACTGGCCGGTGGACGAAAGCCGCTGGCCCGAGCATCTGAACGACCCGGAGGACAAGCCCGCCGCCTGGCCCCTGCGTCTGCTGCGGCTGCTGGCCCAGGTGCCCCGCAAGGGCAACACCTGGTTGGGGGCGGGGCACTCCATCCCCAACGGCGCGCCGCCCCATCCTTACGCGGAGGGGTGCCCCTTCACCGGCGCGGTGCTGTTTTTGCCCGGCGAAAAGAACGGCCCCAAACCTCTGGAGGCGGTGAAGCTGGGCGCGGCCCGGCGGCTGATGCTCTACATCGTGGTGCCGGTGCACCCGGAAGAGATGCGCCTCAAGCTGGACCACGGCGCCGAGGCGCTGGAGGAAAAGCTGCGCGCCCTGCCCGGCGGGGCGGGTTTTGTCACCGATGACCGCCGCCCGTCTGTGGCGAAAAGCGAGGAGGCATAAACATGGAAGTATTGTTCGTGGGCCTTGGGTCCATCGGCACCCGGCACCTGCGCAACCTCTGCCAGGTGGCCGCGGAAAAGGGCATCGAGGTGCAGGCGGACGCCCTGCGCTCCTCCACCATGCGGCCGCTGGCCGAAGATGTGGAGGGCCTTCTGCGGGCCCAGTACGTTAGCTACGACCAGCTGGGGCATTATGACGCGGCCTTCATCACCAACCCCACCCACCTCCACGCCCACACCCTGGCGGAGCTGGCGGGCAAGGTGGACTGCTTTTTCATTGAAAAGCCCATCTTTGAGGGCACCGGCTACGATCTGGAGCAGCTGGGCCTCGGGCCGGATCAGAAGGCCTATGTGGCCGCGCCCATGCGCTGGTGCGGCACCTTTCTGGCCCTCAAGGAACGCATGCCCTCCCTCAAGCCCTATTCGGCGCGGGTCATCTGTTCCTCCTATCTGCCGGACTGGCGGCCCGGGGTGGACTACCGCACCGTCTACTCCGCCCACAAGGAGATGGGCGGCGGCGTGACCATCGACCTCATCCACGAGTGGGACTACCTGGTGGACCTGTTCGGCGCGCCCCTGGAAGCCTACAACTTCAAGGGCACCTATTCCCATCTGGAAATTGATTCGGACGATTTGTCGGTCTACATTGCCCGCTACCCCAGCCTGTTGGCGGAGGTGCATCTGGACTACTTCGGCCGCACCTACCGGCGCACCATCGAGCTGTTCTGCAAGGAGGGCACCGTCACCGCCGACTTCGGCGCGGGCACCCTCACGCTGGAAAACGGCGAGGTCATCCACTGCGAGGAGCCGGTGAACCAGCGCTATCTGCGGGAGATGGCCTACTTCCTCGACTACGCCCGCAAAGGCGAAGGCGAGAGCATCAACAGCCCTGCCATGGCTCAGAAGGTGCTGGGCCTGACGCTGGGCGAAACCATGTGAGAGCCGCCCCCAAAGACGGCGAAAAGGAGACGCATCATGAAAAAACTGCTTATCACCATCTGCGGCCGGGCCGGCAGCAAAGGCTTCAAGAACAAGAACCTCAAGACCTTCTGCGGCCGCCCGCTGGTCTATTACAGCCTGGCGGCGGCGGGTCTCTTCCGGGAGAGCCGCCCCGACGTGCAGGTGGACATCTGCCTCAACACCGACAGCGAGGCTCTGGCAAAGATGGTGGCCGAACAGTACCCCGAGGTGGTCTATCTGCCCCGCTGCGAGGAGCTGGGCGGCGACCGGGTGCCCAAGATGGCCGTCATTCAGGATAGCCTTGCCCGCATGGAGGAGAAAAACGGCGCCTACGACTATGTGATGGACCTGGACATCACCAGCCCCCTGCGCACGGCCCAGGACATCAAAAACGCCTTTGAACTGGCGGAAGGCCGGAAGGACCTGGACCTGGTGTTCAGCGTCACCGAAAGCCGCCGCAACCCCTACTTCAATATGGTGCGCCGCTGCGGCGACCATGTGGAGAAGGGCATCGAGAACGCCCCGGGCACCCCGGCCTTCACCGCCCGGCAGATGGCCCCGGAGTTCTACGATGTGAACGCCAGCATCTATGTTTACCGCCGGGCCTTCCTGGCCGATAATACCACCGGCATCCTGTGGGACGGCAAGATCGGCGCCAGCCTGATGATGGATACCGGCATCCTGGACATCGACAGCGAAGAGGACTTCAAGCTGATGGAAGTCATCGGCGCGCACCTCTACGCCACGCTGGAGCCCTTTGCCCAGGTGCAGGCGGCCATCCGCGGCTGATAAAACTTTTTTGCGAGACAAACAAGGGAAAGTATAAAAAAGTATGACAAACACGCAGTATTCTCTCGGCGGTGCCCAGCGGCGGAACGTGCTCTTGAGCTTCGGGCTCGGCGCGGCGCTGGTTCTGGGCATCTATCTTGTGCTGGGCTTCTGGCCCTTTGGCGATGGCACCATGCTCACCGGCGACCTCAACGGCCAGTATGTGGCCTACCTGGCGGATCTGAAAGGCCGTCTGGCCGAAGGCGGCTTTTTCTACAGCTTTTCAAAACTCTGCGGCGGCAGCACGCTGGGCCTGTTCGCCTACTATATGGCCAGCCCCTTCAACCTGCTGATTTTGCTGGCCCCGGTGCGCATGATCCCTCAGATGGTGCAGCTGATGTTCCTGCTGCGGGTGGCCTGCACCGGCGCGGCCTGCTGCTTCTTCCTGCAAAAGCACTTTAACAGCGCCAGCCCCCTGCTGCCCTTCCTCAGCCAGGGCTACGCCCTGTGCGCCTATTGCGTGGTCTACAGCCAGAACGTCATCTGGATGGACGTGGTGCTGCTGGCCCCGCTGGTGCTGTGGGCGGTGGAGCGGCTGGTGGACACCGGCCGCCACTGGCCGCTGTTCTGGCTGGTCTTCGCCTGCATCCTGCTGAACTTCTACACCGCATGGGAAGTGTGCCTGTTCAGCGTGCTCTACTTCTTCTGGTACTGGGCCACCAGCCCGCGCCTTGAGGGGCGGGGGGCAAAGCTGCTGGGCCGGCGCTTTGGGGCCTTCGCGGCCTCGGGCCTGCTGGCGGCGGGCCTTGCCATGGCTCTTTTGTATCCGGCGCTGGTGGAGATCGAGGAGACCAAGGGCGCGCTGTTCGGCATGGACTTCACCCTGGGCACGAACTTCTCCCTGCCGCAGCTTGTGTATCAGTTCTTCTTCGGCAACTTCTTCTGGGAGGACGTGACGAACGGCCTGCCCAACGTCTACTGCGGCGTGTTCTGCGCCGCGCTGGCGGTGCTGTTCTTTTTGTCGGGCAAGGTGGCCCGGCGGGAAAAGCTGGCCGCCGCCGGACTGCTGGCCGTCATGGTGCTGAGCTTCTGGGTGAACGGGCTGGATCTTATCTGGCACGGCTTCAAGGAGCCGGTGTGGTTCCCCTACCGCTACAGTTTTTTGTTCAGCCTGTTCCTGCTTCTGCTGGCGGGCCGCGTGCTGCTGGAAGAGCGGCCCCGGCTGTGGGCGCTGGCGGCGGCCGCGGCTCTGGGCGCGGTGTGGCTGGCGGGCTACCGCTTCACCTCCGGCGAGACCTTCTCGATGATGAAACTGGTCATGTGCGCCGGGCTGTGGTTCGGCACGCTGGCCTGCCTGTGGCTGATGGGCCTCAAAAAGACCGGCGCGCTGCTGGGCGCGGCGGGCTTCTGCTGCCTGGCCTGCGGGGACATGGCCGCGTACAGCGTGCTGGCCCTGCGCAAATTCGAGACCTACCCCAAGAGCGGCTTCGAGAGTTTTTACGACGAGAACACCGCTGTGGTGGACGCTGTACGCGAATTGGACGACGGCTACTACCGCATCGAAAAGAACTATATGCGCACCCTCAATGACCCCATGCTGCTGGGCTACTGGGGCATCAGCCACTTTTCCTCCACCAAGGCCAGCACGGCAAAACCCATGCTGGAGCAGATGGGCTATGTGAACTATACCATCTACGGTTGGGGCTCCACCGCCGTGGCCGACAGCCTTCTGGGCATCAAGTATCTTTACACCGACGGCAGCCGCCCGCTGCCCGCCGGCTATGAGCCGCTGGAAACGGGTACGGCTCTGACCGTGGCG
Organism: Candidatus Allofournierella merdipullorum; assembly: GCF_048426865.1. Classification (NCBI taxonomy): domain Bacteria; kingdom Bacillati; phylum Bacillota; class Clostridia; order Eubacteriales; family Oscillospiraceae; genus Allofournierella; species Candidatus Allofournierella merdipullorum. The sequence continues at coordinate 2,322 of NZ_DBFNWJ010000023.1, read as the reverse complement.
GAGAACCCCTGGGCGCTGCCCATGGCCTGGGCCGGCAGCGACAAGGCGCTGGAGGTGGATGTGGAGGCAAGCGCCAACACCTTCCGGCTGCAGAACGAGATGCTCTCGGCGCTGGTGCCGGGCACGCCGGACGCGCTGCTGGCGGCCGAAGACGTGAAATTTGACGACGAGGCCAGCGGCATCGGTCTGTGGTTCACCGTGCCGGTGAGCGGGCCCTGCTATCTGGCCGTGCCGGACACCGGCAACTTCCTGCCCGGCGACGTGAAGGTGGACGGCGAACTGCTGGGCGAATACTTCCAGGGCGACTCTCTGGGCGGCGTGTTCCCCCTGGGCAGCCTTGAGGCCGGCCAGCGGGTGTATTTTGAGCTGGGCGTGGAGGATAAGCCCGAATACCGGGAAAAGATCCAGATCTACAGCCTGGACACCCAGGTGCTCACCCAGGCCGCCGACGCCTTGAAAGCGTCCGCCGCCAGCCAGCTCTCCATCCGGGAGGGCGGCGCCATCGACCTTGTGATCGAGGGCGGCGAGGGCCGGGAGCTTCTGGTGCTGCCCTTCGCCTACGAGGACGGCGGCCGCTGGACTGCCCGGCGAAACGGCGAGGAAGTGCCGGTGGAGCAGGTCTTTGAAGGAATGATGGGTGTGCGGCTGGAAGAGGGGGAGAACTCCGTTCAGCTGCGCTATCACCATCCCGGCGCCGGAGTGGGCGCGGCGGTGAGCGCCGTGTCGGCGGTGGCTGCCGCGGTCTGGTTCGCGGCGGAAAAGCGCCGCGCCAAGGGAGGAAAAACGGCATGAACGATTCCCAGAGAGTGCTGGAACTGGTGACCGAAGCCGGGGAGCTGATGCTCAAAAACGGCGCGGAGGTCAGCCGCACCCAGCAGACCATGGAGATCATGGCCAAAAGCCTCGGCGTGGCGGATTTCCACGGCTATGTGCTCACCAACGGCATCTTCACCAGCGTCGGCCCGGAGAACAACATGCCCGCTCAGGTGCGCAGCGTGCCTGCCAGCACGGTGCATCTGGGCCGGGTGGAGGCCATCAACCAGCTGTCCCGCCGCATCGCAGCCGGCGGGGTGAGCCTGGACGAAGCCTACGCCGAGCTGGGGCGCATCCGTCAGATGCCCTGCGCGCCGCCGCTGCGGCAGGTGCTGGCCTGCGGCTTCGGCAGTGCCTGCTTTGCCATCCTGTTCGGCGGCGTCTGGCAGGACGGCGCGGTGGCCCTTGCGGTGGGCCTGGGCCTGCAGGTGGTGCTGCTGGGGCTGGAGCGCTGGGGTGCGGGCAAGCTGTTCACCCGCTTTTTGGGGGCGGCCTTCGTGGCGCTGGTCACCCTGCTCATCTTTGCCACGGGCATCGGCGTCAACAGTGACAAGGCCATCATCGGCGCGCTGATGCCGCTGGTGCCGGGCATGGCGCTGACCCTGGGCATCCGGGATCTCATTGACTCGGACTTCCTCTCCGGCGTCATCCGCATGCTGGACGCGCTGCTCACCGCCGCCTGCATCGCCATGGGCGCCGGCCTTGTGCTGGCCGTGGCCAATCTCATCGAGGGGGTGACGCTGTGACCGGCCCGCTTCTCATTCAGCTGGCGACGGCCTTCTGCGGCACCGTCTGCTTTGCGATTTTGTTCCACGTTCCGCCGCGGCATCTGTGGTGCTGCGGCATCTGCGGCATAGCCGGCTGGCTGGTCTACTGGCTGAGCATGCAGTACCAGCCGGACACGGTGGTGGCCAGTTTTCTGGCGGTCATTCCCATGGCCGTTTCCGCCCGGGCCTGCGCCATCCTGCGCAAGGCCCCGGTCACTCTGTTCCTCATCCCGGGCATCTTTCCCTTGGTGCCCGGCGCGGGCATCTACTACACCGCTTACAGCTTCATCATGAGCGACACGGCGGCGGCCGCCGCCAAAGGCGCCGAGACGCTGAAGATCGCCGTGGCTCTGGCCATGGGCGTGGCGGTGGTGGTGGCCATCCCGCTGCGCTGGGGCGCGGGGGCCCGCAGCCGCCAAAAATAAACTACATAAGCCCGCCGGGAAACCGGCGGGCTTTTTTGTATATCGAAAACCACTCGCTAGGCGAGTGGTTCAAAAGAAGACTAATGTCGATAATGGGAAAAGAAAAACTCCCTTTGCTATACTGGGAGTGCGGTCTGCCAACTGCACAAGTAAGCAAAGGGAGGTCATTCAAAAACGAACGACGTAAATAGTTTATCGCATACCAGTTGGAATTGCAAATATCATGTAGTGTTTGCACCAAAATACAGGAGGAAAGTGTTCTTCGGAGAGAAAAGAAGAGAAATTGGAAGCATCCTGAGAACGCTATGTAATTGGAA
>NZ_DBFNWJ010000022.1:0-40660 GCF_048426865.1 Candidatus Allofournierella merdipullorum | reverse complement strand
CAAGAAGAAGTTCGTGGGCGAGAACCCCAACATCCTGGCTCTGCCCCAGACCTTCAAGCTGGCGGCTGTGCATCTGTGCATGAAGGACCCCAGCCAGGACTGCATGGACGAGTACGGCAACCATCCCTGCTGCGGCTGAATTCCATTGAATAAACACAAAAGAGCGGTCCCGGCAAATGCCGGGGCCGCTCTTTTTACTTTGACTCAGCGATCCTTATGGATCCGAATGACAGTTACAGATTTCCCGGGAAGTTCGAAAGGCGTGGTGAAATCGACGACTATACGCCTCACCACCGGCCCAAAACATTCGGAAGCCTCGGGCGTCCTCGGCAACTCCGGCGTGTTTACCAGCGTGGATACGGTGCACACGGCGGAAGAAATACCCGCATCAACGGGGACATGCTGCGGGGCAGCGTCCAGGTTGACCAGCTTCACGATCAGGTCGCCGGTGTGCGAATCTTCGCCGCAAACTGCGAACACGGTCTTTTCATCGAAGAGCTGCTTGCCGTCTGTCCGCATGCAGGTCGTGAGGAAAACGCGGTCGCAGCGGTTGTCACGGAACAGCTTTTTTGCGTAGTAATGGATCGTTTTCCAGGAACGGCAGTTGGTATGGTAATAATAAGGGTTCAACTCACCGTTTACATAGTCCCAGTTTCGCATGAGAGGCCGGCCCGCAAAAACGGGATGCAGCTCGCCGTTTTTCTCCATCATCATAAGGAACAGCGACTCATACAGGATGTCGGACGGCTGGTTGGATTCGATGCCCAGTTCAAGGCACATCAGATCCGGACCGGTGCGGGAATATTCGTCAAAGCGGTCAAAATTTTCGAAGAACCAGTCGCCGGTCTCATAATAGTGTTCGTCGAAAATTTCAACGGTGGAGGGATCCACAAATTCCGAAAGATGAACACGCTTGTTGTCCCAAACAGAGTTGCGACGGTTGCCGATGATGCTGTTGGCAATGATCTTCAACTGCGGATACCGCTCTTTGATAGCGGTGTAAAAAGCGTGGTAATGTTTATAGTACCGGGGGCCGAAATCTTCGTTGCCCACCGAGACATACCGCAAGGGGAACGGAGCAGGATGGCCGCGCTCGGCGCGCTTTCTGCCCCAAACAGAATCAACGGGGCCGATGGCATACTCGATCGCATCCAGACAGTCCTGAATGTAGTCGTTCACGTCCACTTCGGGATGGGTGAAATCAGTGGAGTCTCCCTTTTGGAACACCCATGAGGTACAAACCAGGCCGCTGGGGGCAACGTACATTGCGTCAGCGCCCAGATATTCACACAGCTCATAAAACTCGTGATACCCGATCCCGTTCGACATGTAATGGGGCTGCCATTTGCTCCAGGTGCTCTTGCGTTCGCTGACGTCGGCAAGAGTTTCTTTCCAGTGATACATAGTATCCACATTAACGCCGTGGACGATGCAGCCGCCGGGAAAACGAAGGAACTCCGGCTTGAAATCAAGCATGTTCTGCATGATGTCGCTGCGGAAAACAGATTTTCCGCCGTCCCATGTGTCGCAGGGAAATAGCGAAACAAAAGACACGCGCATAACACCGACTTGCCCGGGAACGATCAAGAAGATGCCGTTGTCAGCGGAGCGCTCTGCCCTGATGACAAAGCGATGACGGCTTTTACCGGCATCGTAATGAACCGTGTGCATTTCGGTGAGAGGGGTCTGACCATCTGCAACGCAGACGGAAAGGAAGCCGCCGGCATCGCAGTTCAAAACCAGATCGACCCGATAAGACATCCCCGCGCGAACGCAGACTCCGAAAAAGCCCTCGTTGGCAACGCCGAACAGGCCGCTTTGCGGCAACTGACGGGTACGGATCTCCATCTCAAAGTTCCGTTCTTTTTCATCGATGGTGACGCGCCGGATGTCGATCCCGTCGGTGTTGAACACACTCCAGCAGTTGAGCTCCGGCAGATACTCCGGCGCTTTGTGCCGCGCTTCGGGGTGGGGAATGTTTTCATACATCCCATTTTTCACGGTCATGCCGGGGGCAAGGCCGGCCTCAGCGAAATTCCGGTTGCGGATCATCTCCGCATACAGGCCGCCATCGCCGATCATCCCGATCTCTTCATAGTGCCAGCCGTAGCAAACGGGCGACACGGCCTTTCCGGCGCTCGTGTCGACGCGCACGGCAGTGGATATCTTCGTGCTCATGAAAGACGCTCCTTTTCGTATGTGTGATGTTGTGTGGAACAGAGAGCATTTGTCCGACAGCACAACAGACGGCAAGGAGTCTGAATTCACTATACTACCTTGACAAAGTTCAGTCAAGAGACCCTTCCTTCTGGGAAGAAATCATACTGCGATATTTGCCGGGCGTCACGCCTTCAAACTTTTTGAACACCCGAATAAACGAAACGTCGTTGGTAAATCCGGATTGAAGTGCAATGGAGGAAAGAGTGTCGTCCGTTGTACGCATCAACTCTTTCGCAAAGGCGATGCGCAAGCCCTGAACGTGGTCCAGCAGGGTGCCGCCAGTAGCCTTTTTGAACACCTTGGAGACATATGCGCTGCTCACGCCGAGCTGGTCTGCCACATACGAGACTCCAAACATCGGATCTTTGAAATTCTGCTGCGTGATTTGTTGAATGCGCTCACTGACGGTTTCCTGCGTGGAGGAGTCCCAGACGAACTGCGAAAGCTGTTCAAATATGGAATAGTAGGTGTTTTCCAACTGATCGATGCTGGAGCAGCTGAGCAGCCGGTCTGAGAAAGCATTCTGCTCCCAGATCTCGCTGCTTTTGCTGCTCATGACAGAGATGGCGGAGATCGTGTGATCGATAAAGCTGAAGACCTTGCACTTGATGAACTGGAGCGGATAGTGGCCGTTCTTCAATTCGTTGAAAATCTGTTGCTGAACAGAAGAGGCCGCGTCCATGTTTTGCTCCACCAGGAAATTGTAGAACTTGTTGAACCAGATCTCGAACATCCGGTCGGCCCGGTCGTCCTGGCTGATTTTCCGCAGGTCAAAATAGGAGAAGAGCCCCGTCAGACCTAAAAAGCGCATGTGATCCAGAACTTTCTGCGTCTCATCGTACGCCACCGACAGCTGGATCAGATTGCGGTGCGGCGCGCTCACGGCAATGCGAAATTCGCCGCTTGTACAGACCTGTGGATAACTGCCGCAAAAATAATCGCACAGAGCAAGACCGCTTTCACCGAAGAACAAAAGCTTAAGGCCATGCACACCGTCGATGGCGTAATATGCATCGGGGGCCTGTGCGTGTCCCGCAATAAATTTTCGAACGGATTCCCGGATGCCCGGCTGATTGGAGTGGATGCAGACGAGCTGGACGCGCCCGTCAGGAAGCGTGAGATTGTATTTCTGCGCATACTCCTGCATCAGGGATTCCGAGAGGATCTCGCCATACAGCAATTTGTTGAACAGGTTGTCACAATACAGAGTGTGATGATTTCGATCCGCCTCGGCAGTGATGGTGCGCATCTTTACCAGCTCATCGATGGAACGTTCCAGATATTCCATGGGAGGAGAAGACGGCGTATCGTTGCCAGCCGCCTTTTTTGCCAGGTGCTGCAGCGGCCTGTAGTTGTGGACAGCGAGGGAGTAACTCAGAATGGCGCCGCCGATCGCAAGCAAAACAAAGCAAACGATGGTAACGGTCTTGCTGGTGGAAAGGATCGGGGCAAATTCGGAGATCGGGGTGGAGGAAACGAAGGTCAGAGGAAATTTTGCGTCGGGAAGAGCATAGAAAACCATATTTTCGGCAGTTGTCATTCCTTCCCCCGCAACAAAGGAGAAAGGAATGTCTTTTGCCTCCGGTGCGGAATAGAACAAGGCATTCCCGTCTGAGTCATACGCGGTGAGCAGGGAAGAGAGACCCGCCCGCGCGGAAGAAAGTGTGGGGTTGACCACAAATCCAAGGACGGCGGAAGGTTCGCGGGACACAACGGAGTCAATGGAATACAAAACAATGGTCTTGTCGCCCATGGTGCCGGAAAAGTGGAGAGGGAACATCGTTCCCGCGTGATGACGAAGCAGGTCATCAAAAAAGCTCATATCCAGGCCGAAGGAGCGGCACCAGGTCTCGGGAGAATATACCGAGGAATCAGTGATGACATAATTTGGGGCAGGAAGATAAAGGAAGATCATGTCCAGATATTCATTTAGGAACTTGTAGCTGCCGAATTTATCGATCACCTGGGGCATACCGTAGCGGATTTCAACAGGAAAATCTCCTTCACAGGCAATGTATGCGCGCAGGGAAGCGTCGGTGGTAAGCTCCTGAGACAGTGTAGACAAAGAGGTGAGCGCCCCTTCGATCGCACTCCGATAAGAAGCGACGGACTGTTTCGCTTCGGATTCGGCATAGACCGAGATGGATCGGATCAGCTGCTGAGACAAAAACAGCATGATGCCGCACAGGAACAAAAGAATCAGAAGATAAGAAAGGAAGAGCTTCCGGAAAAAGGAGCCGCTGCGCTGCATGAGGCGATGGAAGAACATGGAAAACCCTCCCTTGAGTTACGATTTGTAAGTCGGAAAAAAATGAAAAAAAGCAGCAATCCGCATACGAACGAGGAGATTTTTGTGGTTATAATGCACAAAAAATAAGCGAAACGAGGAAAAAACGTAAATTGATGTGCTGCAAAATGGAAAGTACAATAAGCATAGAGCATTTGGTCCGGTTAGTCAACAGACGATGAAAATGAGCTCCCGGGAGCTTACACAAGAAAGGATGTGAGGGGTGGAGAGATCCGTTCGAAAAGCAAACCACAAACGAAAGAGAGAGGGATTGCATAACATGAAAAAATCGAAGAAATTGTTAGCGGCAATGCTGGCGCTTGGTATGGTCGCCACCAGTTTTGCGGGATGCGGCACCGCAGCGCCCTCGTCGGCCGGCACCTCCGGCCAGGGGACCCCGGGAGAGGAATCTCCGAAAGAGATCGTATTCCCGCTGGAAGAAAAAGTCACGCTTACCATGTGGGCTCAGTTCGACCTGAACGCATCCAAGGTGATGAGCGACTACAACGGCAGCCGCACCTTTGAAGAGCTGGAAAAACTGACCAACGTCCATATTGAGTTCATCGCGCCGGCCCAAGGTCAGCAGCAGGAACAGTTCAACCTGATGCTCGCCTCCCGCGAATACCCCGACATGGTGATGGGCGGCGTGCAGTGGTATCAGGGCGGCGGCGATAAAGCCATCGAAGACGGTGTCTTTATGGACCTGACCGACCTGGTGGACAAATATGCCCCCAACTATACGGCGGTGCTGGAGGCAAACCCGGAGGCAATGAAAGAAGTCAAGTCGGATACCGGCAAGATGGCGGCGGTCTACCCCATTATGAAAGAGGACAACCTGTGCTGGCATGGCCCGGTCCTCCGCAAGGACTGGCTGGAAGAGACCGGACTTGACGTACCTCAGACCATTGCCGAGTGGGAAGAAGTCCTGACGGCGATGAAGGAAAACCATCCCGACGCAGTGCCTCTGGTGTTCGATTATGCGGGTCTGCCCAATGTGCGGTTCAAGGACAACGGCACCGACACCTACGGCGTTTTCATTTCGGCCTTTGGCATCGGTCCCAACCTGTACCGCGACGGCGAGACTGTGAAATTTGGCCCGGCGGACGAAAAGTTCGAGGCTTACCTGGAAGTTATGAACCGCTGGTATGAGAAAGGCCTCATCGATAAAGACTTCCCCGCGCGCGACCGTGATGGCATTTCCTCTCTGATCGCGTCCGGCCAGGCCGGCTGCATCGTGGCTTCCATCGACTACGCGAACACGCTGTTCAGCAGCCAGGGGATCGAATTCGTGGCGGCACCCTATCCTGTGATGAACGAAGGCGATACCTGTGAGTATCGCGCAAATGACTGGTGGGCTTCTCCGACCGGAAACGCGGTTTCCGTGACGACACAGTGCGAAAACCCCGAGATTGCCGTGGCGTGGCTGGATTACGCTTTCTCCAAAGAGGGCGAAATGCTCTACAACTTCGGCGTTGAAGGCGAGACCTATACCATGGAGGACGGCCAGCCGGTGTTCACCGATCTGGTGATGAACAATCCGGACGTGCCTCTGGAGAGTGCCATTTTCAAGTACAAGATGCACAACTTCCCCCATCTGCGGTGGGGCGCGAAGTCCAATCCCTCCACGCTGAGAAACGAGAGCATTCTGGAATATAAGCAGGCGTGGACAGATCAGGCGGGAGTGGACATGGTGATGCTGCCGGTCTCTCTGACGGCCGATGAGGCAAAGGAATACAGCAAGATCATGAGTGCGATCGATGTGTATCGCAACGAGATGACTCTGAAATTCATCATGGGCATCGAGCCTCTGGAGAACTTCGACAGCTACCTTGAGCAGCTGGACAAGATGGGCATCAACGATGCTCTGGCCATTCAGCAGGCGGCGTTGGATCGCTTTAACGCACGCTGAGATCCCGATGTAGCCTTGACGGCTGCGCCCAGCGGATGCTGTGCGCAGCCGATGCATCGGAAGAAAAAACAGGAGGTGCCGGTGCGGTGTTCTTGAAAAATTTACAGCGCGACTGGAAAAGAAACAAGTGCATATATTTGATGGCGATTCCCGTGATTCTTTTTTACGCGGTGTTTTGCTATATGCCGATGGCGGGAATTGTGATCGCTTTTCAAGACTTTGAACCGGCCAAGGGAGTCTGGGGAAGCGACTTCGTTTTCCTTGATAACTTCATTGCTTTTTTCACGGATTATCAGTTCCCGCGTATCCTGAAAAACACGCTGCTTTTGAGCGGCGGTTTGATTCTGTTCGGGTTCCCGGTCCCGATCATTTTGGCGCTTCTGATCAATGAGCTGCACTGGAAAAAATACAAGCGCGTCATTCAGACCGTCAGTTATCTGCCCCACTTCATTTCTCTGGTGGTCATCTGCAGCTTGATCACAGAGTTCACCAACAGCGACGGCGTCATCAACCAGGTGCTGGCGATGTTCGGTGTGGAGCCCACCACCTGGCTCATGCGCCCGGAACTGTTCAAGCCGTTGTTCATCGTATCCGACATCTGGCAGCACGCCGGCTGGAGCAGCATCGTCTATCTGGCTGCGCTTTCCGCCATCGATCCGGGCCTGTATGAAGCGGCGACCATCGACGGAGCCGGCCGTTTCAAGCAACTGCTCCATGTTACCCTGCCCGCTCTGATCCCGACCATCACCATTCTGTTTATCATGCGCATCGGCAACGTGATGAGCCTGGGATACGAGAAGGTGATCCTGCTGTACAATTCCACCACGATGGAAACCGCTGACGTGATCGCTTCCTTCGCTTACCGGAAAGGTATTCTGGATATGGATTACGGATTCAGTACCGCAGTGGGCCTGTTCAATTCGGTGGTGAACTTCGGATTCCTGTGGCTGGCAAATACATTCAGCAAAAAAATGACAGAAAACAGCTTGTGGTGAGGTGAGATGGGATGGTAGTGAAACGCAGTGTTCCGGAAAGGATCTTTGACGTATTCAACGTCCTGCTGATGGGCATTCTCGCCGTGATTTTTGCATACCCGATGCTGTATGTCCTGTTTGCTTCCTTCAGTGACCCCGCACAGCTGATCGCGCATACGGGAATCTTGTTCGGACCCAAAGGGTTTTCCTTGGATGGATACCGAATGGTGCTGAAGACCCCCAGCATTTGGACAGGCTATGCAAACACTATTTTTTATGTCTGCGCGGGAACGTTTGTGAACATCATCCTCAGCAGCATGGGCGCGTATGTTTTGTCGCGCAAAGGGTTTGCCTATCGAAGCGTACTTACAAAGGCCATCGTGTTCACAATGTATTTTTCCGGCGGCCTGATCCCCTTTTATCTGACGATCCACAACGTAGGGCTGTACGATACACGCCTGGCACTGATTCTGCCGGTGGCTATCAATACATGGAACCTGATCGTTATGCGCACTTCTTTCTCTCAGATCCCGGAAAGTCTGGAGGAGGCGGCGCGTATCGACGGCGCCAACGATTTTGTCATTCTGTTCCGGGTCTTCATGCCGGTTGCGAAAAGTACACTGGCTGTCATGGTGCTGTTCTATGCGGTCCAGCACTGGAACTCCTGGTTTAACGCCATGATTTTCCTGCAGGATCGGGACAAATTCCCCCTGCAGCTGTTCTTGCGTGAGATACTTTTGTCCGGAAGTATGATGGACGTTACCGCCGGAACCAGTGACGATGTGTCCAATGCACTTACAACTATGATCATCAAGTACTGCACGATCATCGTGTCCACACTTCCGATCCTGTGCGTGTATCCGTTCCTGCAAAAGTACTTTGCGAAGGGCGTTATGATCGGTTCGGTAAAAGAATAAACGAGCAATGCTGCTCAAAGGAAAAGAGCCACAGGCGCGGCTCTTTTCCTTTATAAGGGAGGAAATTATGGTTAGTGAACGGTTTATTCCCAAGGGTGCGGTCTACTTTCCGTCCAGGGCGTTCAACGCATACCAGACATACAGGGATTTTCGGCCGGAGGAGATCCGGCGGGATTTTGGATATGCGGAACAGGCGGGGATCAATGCGATCCGCCTCTTTTTAAGCTACGAGTACTGGCTTGCATTCCCCGAGCAGTTGTGGGAGAAATTCGACACCCTTCTGGAACTTGCCAGGCAGTCAAAGATCCGCGTAATGCCGATCCTTTTTGAAAACTGCGGGCGCCCGTCGTGCCCGGAAAATGCGCAGAACGGACACCCGCTCACGGCGGCATGTATGCAATCGCCGGGAAGGGTCGTCACGGGAGACCCGGCCTTGTGGGAAGGCCCTTTGTCTTTCGTGGACGCTTTCATGAAACGATACGCCGGCGATGACCGTCTTCTGGCCATTGAAGTGATGAACGAACCCAACGAGAACTCCAGCGATCTTCCCTTTGCGCGGCGAATGACGCAGCGGGCATTTGAGCAGAAAAAACAGATCCCGCTCACCATCGGGTGCATCCATCTTTACCACAACCTGTACTTTGCGCAATGGATCGATGTCTATCAGTTCCATGAGAATTTCCCGGGCAGTGTGCAGGAGATGCAGGCGAAGCTGGTGCAGGCGGCTGAGCTGCAAAGAGTCACCGGCAAGCAGGTGTGGCTGACCGAATGGCAGCGGGTCCGCACCGCGGGCCCCGGATGGGACAGCCCCGTGATCCCTCAGGAGGATACGGTGCCCGAACTGTGTTCGCTGGCAGACGCGGTATACGGGAGCGGGATCGGCAACTTTTTCTGGTCGCTGATGCTCAAACCGGCATACCTGCCGGCGCAGCGACCCAATGGGACGTTCAACGGCCTTTTCCACGAGGATGGGAAGGTCTATAGCCTGCAGGACTACCGGGCGGTCTGCCGGCGGCAGGACGCCGAACCGGCAGGGGTGCTGGCGACGAGACCTGCGTGGTTCACAGCGCTTTTGGAGAAAAGCGAAAAGGAACGGTGAAGGATGGACAGGCCCAACATACTTTGGATCTGCACAGATCAGCAGAGATATGACACGTTGGGGTGCACCGGCAACCCCTATGTGGAAACACCGAACCTGGACGAACTGGCCCGTGAAGGGATTTGCTTTCACCATGCATACTGTCAAAGTCCCGTTTGTGCGCCCAGTCGGGCGAGTTTTCTTTCGGGGCGCTATCCGCGTACCGTCCGGGTGCGTCAGAACGGCCAGGATATTCCCCGGGAAGAGGTTCTGGTGAGCCGCATTTTTGCGGACAGCGGATACCACTGCGGGCTGGTGGGCAAATTGCATGTTTCGGCGTGCCACCCCAGCGTGGAACCATTCATGGAGCGCAGGATCGATGATGGCTACAAGGTGTTTCACTGGTCCCATCATCCGGGCAGGGCGGACGAGCGGGCGCTCAACTGGCCAGCCAATGAATACAGGCTCTGGCTGAAGGAAAAAGGGGAAAGATTCACCGCTGTTCCAAGGCCCGAGACAGACCTTGTCTGCGAGGGGATGCCGGAAGCGTATCATCCCACGACCTGGCATGCTGACCGGGCGATCGAGTTTATACAGGCGAACAGAGCGTTTGACGCCCCGTGGTTTCTGTCGGTGAATTTCTATGACCCACACCATCCTTTTGATCCCCCGGCGGAGTATCTGGAACGGGCGCTGAAGCGGTCGATGAAGGCGCCGCTGCCCGGGCCCGGCCCCCGCGCGCCGGCGCCTTCGCCGTTCTTGGAAAACGAGTGGAAAAACGGGGCCTACAACCGACTGAAAGAGTATCGCTGGGAAAACCTCAGCCCGCAGGCTCATCGCTGCCTGAGAGCCGCCTATTGGGCGATGATCGATCTACTGGATCATCAGATCGGCCGCATTCTGGACGCACTGGAGAAAAGCGGACAGATGAAGAACACGATCGTTGTATTTATGTCCGATCACGGCGAAATGCTGGGAGATCACGGCGTGTATCTGAAAGGACCCCATTTTTATGAGTGCAGCGTCCGGGTGCCTCTGATCCTTTCCTGGCGTGGCAAACTGAAACCTGCGGTCAAAGAAAACGCGCTGGTGGAACTGACGGACGTGGCGCCCACCCTGCTGGAACTGGCGGGGCTGGAAGTGCCGGAAGGGATGCAGGGGCGCTCCATGAGGAGCTGGCTGACGGAAAGCTCTGGCGCCGACGAGTTTCGGAACACCGTATACAGCGAATACCTAAACGCCATGTCCTGGCATACCGAGCCCGCCGCCTATGTCACCATGGTCCGGAACGACCGGTATAAGCTGATCTGCCATCACGGCAGAGACCTTGGCGGAGAATTGTATGACCTGCAGGCAGACCCGGAAGAACTGCATAACCTGTGGAACGAGCCCGGGTGCGGAGAAATACGTTTTGCCATGCTCAAAACATTGTGCGACCGCATGGCTTTCGCCTGCGATCCTCTTCCGATACGCAGGGCCGATTTTTAAAGAAGGGAAGGGTGGAAGATGAAGAAGTGCCCCCGCGGCGAATATCCCCGGCCGATGATGGTGCGCGACCACTGGAAAAACCTCAACGGAGCGTGGGAGTTTTCCTTTGACGAGCCGACTTTTGACCGGCAGATCCTTGTGCCGTTTGTCTACCAGTGCCCGAAATCGGGCATCGGCAGGAAGGAAAACCACGAAACGGTCTATTATCGGAAGCGGTTTTCGTGGCATAAAGGGCAAGAAAACAGCCGGGTGCTGATCCATTTCGGCGCGGTGGATTATGAATGCGACGTATGGGTCAACGGGGAACATGTGTGTCACAACACGGGCGGCCACCTGCCCTTTTCTGCCGAGATCACCCGTTGCATAAAAGAGCACAACGAGCTCGTCGTGCGGGTCCGGGACGATCACGCGGACCTGGAAAAACCCAGAGGCAAGCAATGCTGGACGGAAAAGCCCGGCGGCATATTCTATACGCCGTCCACCGGCATCTGGCAAACGGTCTGGCTGGAAGAGGTCCCTGAAGAGTACATAGAATCCGTTCGCTGGGACACGGACTACGACAGCAGGACGGTGCGGCTTTGCTGTAAGACCAGCGCCGCCGGGACGATACAGGCGAAGGTCTCCTTTCAGGGCAGGCACATCTGCACGGTGTCTTCCGATGCAGCAGATAAGGACGGGGAACTCCTGATCTGTCTGAATCACCGTGCGCTGGGCCACTGGAATTTCGAGCGGTACTATGCATGGACGCCGGAACACCCCAATCTCTTCGACGCGGAGATCGAGTTTCTCTCCCGAGAGGGGCAGCGCGACCGCGTGCGCTCCTATTTTGGCGTTCGGACAGTGTCCGTCGAGAACGGGATCTTCTGCCTGAATCACCGGCCCTGCTATCAAAAGCTGATCCTTGACCAGGCATATTGGCCGGAGTCACTGATGACTGCGCCGGAGGATGAGGACTTCTGCAAAGACATCCGCCTGTGCAAAGAGATGGGATTCAACGGAGTAAGGTTGCATCAAAAGGCCGAAGACCCCCGCTTTTTGTATCATGCGGACCGAATGGGGCTCCTTGTCTGGGATGAACTGCCGTCGGCCTATGTCTTTTCGCCGGCGGCGGTGCAGAGAGGATGCGCGGAGTGGACCCGCCAGATCCTTCGGGATGTCAGCCATCCCTGTGTGGTCGCGTGGGTGCCCTTGAATGAGTCCTGGGGCGTGCCGCAGATCGAACATGACCACGCCCAACAGGCATACAGCGTGGCGCTATACAGTATCGCCAAGGCGCTGGACGGAAGCCGTCCGGTGATCTCCAACGACGGATGGGAACACACTCAGTCGGATATGCTGACCGTCCACGATTATCGCGATGCCATGGGCTGCGGCGAAGGAGTGTACGGCCCGAAGGCGACCATCGTTGGGAGAATGCCAGCCGGGCGCAGGCTGTTCGCGAAGGGCTGGCATTACGAAGAACAGCCGATCCTGATTTCGGAGTTCGGCGGCATCGCCTACCAGAGCAGAGAGGCAGAGGGTTGGGGATATTCCCGCGTTCAGTCCGCCCGGGCACTGGAAGCGGGATACCGTGCCTGCGTGGAACCGCTGTTGAAAGAGAGCGCGGTTCAGGGGTTCTGCTACACGCAGCTGACGGATGTGGAGCAGGAGGTCAACGGCCTTTTGACAGACAGGCGGGAGCCGAAGGTACCTGCGGAACGGATACGGGCGATCAACACAGGGGAGAAAGAGGTGAAAAACGATGACTGAAAAACGGATGAAGATGCTGATGGAATTTGCACAGCCCGAAAGCCTCATCCCGCAGAATGTGAAACCGCTGTTTGACGCGTGGCTGCGGGATACCCACATCATCCTTGCCAGGGACGGATACTATTACTGCACCGGCACCACCCGCGCCCCGGGCACAGAGAATGCGAAACTGTACAATGATGGTATACGCATGTGGCGCTCGCCCGACCTCCGGCAGTGGGAGGACATGGGCCTTGTGTGGTCATTCGAAAAAGACGCCACGTGGCAAAACAGGTGGTATGCCCCGGGCGGCGGCGGCCGGGAATGTGAGCCTTTTTCGGATCAGGCTCACCGCGCAGTCTATGCGCCGGAGATCCATCAGATCAATGGTGAGTTTTACATTGCCGCAAGCATGAACTGGCCGCCGCAGGAGCCCGGTGAGGAGGGAAGCTGCACGTTCCTCCTGAAAAGCGCCAGCGGTACCGCGGCGGGACCGTATGTGGATGTGGGCAACGGCCCGCTGACCCACCGCATTGACGCTTCGCTCTTTGAGGACGATGACGGAACGGTGTATTACGTGTGGCAGGATGGCCGCGTGGCAAAAATGAAAAAAGATATGTCCGGGTTTGCTGAGGACCCTCATCGAGTCCCGCAGCAGCGCTTTTCCCCGGAGCCGTACTGCGAGGGCGCGTTTATCTTTAAGGCAAGGGGCAAGTATCACCTGTGCCTTGCCATCTGGACCATGGATGAAGGGGACCATCTGGAATATTCTTTGGGCAGCGTTCCCCAAAAGGTCAGCTATGACTGTGTCATAGCAACAGCAGATTCGGTTTACGGGCCCTATGGGGAGCGCTATACCGCCATCACCGGGGGCGGCCACAACAATTTTTTTGTGGACAAAGACGGCAGACTGTGCGCCACGATGTTCGGCAACCCGGTCAATGAAAGCTATGCGCCTTTCTATGCGAGGCCTGCGGTCATACCGATGGCGTGGAAAGGCGAAAGAGTCTACCCTGCGCGGGGAGAAAACGATGGATAAACGGAGAGATCGGCCCAACATCCTGCTGATCATGACAGATCAGCAGGCGGAACGGATGCGGAAAAGCAGAGGATACCCGCTGGATACGATGCCCTTTCTGGACGCTTTGGCCGGGCAGGGCGTCCAGTTCACCAGCGCCTATACGGCCAATCCCACTTGTATGCCCGCCAGGGTGAGCCTTTTCACCGGCCGCTACCCCAGCTGCCATCAGGTGAAATGCAATGCCGCTGCTCCAGCTGCGTTTTATAGCAAAGACCTGCTGGATGTGGTGAAAGAGGCCGGGTATCGGACAGCGCTCTGCGGGAAAAATCATTCCCACCGGCGTCCTGAAGATTTTGACTTTTGCAGACAGAACACCCATTGGGGCGCGACGGATCCGAAAAGAGAAGGTCCAAGTCAGAAAAGCTTCGATCGCTTCCTGTGCTCGCTGGACAACGGCGTTTCCATGGGGCCTTCGCCGGGCGGCACAGAGGAACAACTGCCCTATCGGAATGTGTCGGATGCGCTGGAGTTCATCGACAGCGCAGACCCTCGGCCGTTCTTCCTGTGGCTTTCCTTTGCGGAGCCGCACAATCCGTATCAGGTGCCGACGCCCTATTTCAACCTTTTCCCTCCCGACTCACTCCCGGCTTCCACGCCGCCGTGTGCAGGAAAGGGCGTGCGGTTTTCCTGGTTGAGGGCACAATGGGAAACACTGTACGGAAAAGAGCGGTGCGATGCAGTCATTCGGCGTTGCCGTTCCAATTACCTGGGCATGCTGCGCCTAATCGATGACCAGATACGGCGCTTGATGGGTGAGATGGAAAAGCGCGGCCTGCAGAACGACACCATCGTCGTTTTTCTGTCTGACCACGGCGATTTCGCCGGTGAGTACGGCCTTGTACGCAAAGGTGCAGACTTGCCGGAAGCGTTGGTGCGCATTCCCATGATCTGGAAAGGCCCCGGCATTGAGGCAAAGGGTGACTATGAAGGCTGTTTTGCCAACATCGTGGACGTGCTGCCCACGCTTTGCGACGCGCTGCGGGTCTCTGTTCCGGCGGGTGTGCAGGGGGAAAGCCTGTGGAGTGTTCTGACCGGGCGGCGAGGTTCCGGCGAGCCGGAAAGCATCGCCTACAGCGAGACAGGATACGGCGGAGACTATTGGAGTGAAGAAGATGAGCTTCCGCCGGTGTGCAGGGGCGTACACAAAGAAGGAGCGTTTGACTGCCTGAATTCGATCACCCAGAGCGGCCAGGTGCGAATGGTGCGCAAGGGTCAATGGAAACTGCAATATGATATGAGGGCGCAGGGGCATTTGTACGACCTGAGCACAGACCCCTTCGAAGAGCATGACCTGTGGTGCGATCCGCGCTTTGAAAAGAACAAATACGAACTGCTGGAAGCGCTTGCTCAAAAATGTCTCGAGCTGACCGACACGCTGCCTGTTCCGCCGGACCGGTTTGCGGTCAAACGGTTCCCTCAAAGTGAAGAAAAAGGAGGAGATGCCAAATGATGGCACAAACAAAGCCCGGCGGGCAAACGCCTTTTCTCGCGGAACAGCCTCATCCGGAAAACCGGCAGGCACGGTGCACAACAGACGGCGGTGCGCCGCTGACGGCTGCGGTGGATGTGGAGGCAAGCTGTTGCTGCGGATGCTTTTGGAAAGAGGAACTTTGGCTGTTCGTTGCGGCACAAAATGCCGCGCAGGAGATACACCAGTATGTGCGGAAGGCAGATGGAACGTTTGTATTCCGAAAGACCCTTGGCTGCATGCCGGCCCCTGTGCGGCAGATGAATGCGTTTTGGAATGAGACGGTTGCAGAAATTCGACTGTTCGTCCTCGCGGACAAAGGATATATCCTTGACGCGGCGGGCAGGGCGATCGCTGTCTTTCCTGTGGACTGCAAAAGTGCTTGTGCGCTGGAAATGAACGGGACGCTCCGGGTCATCTGTGACGGAGACTGGTATTCGCTCAAAGACGGCGGGAAACTGGAATTTGAGCGGGAACTCTCCGTGGCCGCGTACCACATCAATGCAAACCGCTATGACAAGCTGTATGAAACTGGGACGACGCGGCCTGGAGAGATCACGGGAAGCGCGATTCAATGGAAGGGAAAGATCCTCTATACGTGCGGAGCAAGATTTGAGCGCTGTGGGCGAGAAAACATCGACGCATTCCTCTGTGAAGGGGATGAAAAGGGCGAGATTTTCTCACGAAGGTATCTGCTGATCCCAAACGGAGGTTGCGTGAGCCTTTTTACGGACGGCGAAGAAAACTTGTTTGCCGCCTTTGTGGGGTGTACCTCTCACAGCGTGGTGTCCGGAAAACCGGCCGTTGTGCGTCTGGAGCGACAGGAAAGCGGGTTCTTTCGTCCCTGTGCGGGGACTGTTTTTGAAACTTCGCCTGTGGATCTTCTCCGTCCTTCTGACAACGGGGAGCGGGATATACGTGACACTTTCGTTTGTGCTGCGGACGATGGGTGGTATTATCTCACGGGAACAACAGCACGAGAAAACGGGACATCTTGGAAAAACACGGATGGGATAAACCTGTGGCGTTCGAAGGACCTGAAGCGGTGGGAGTTCGTAAAAACGGTATTCGACTACCGGGAACGCCAGGAAGGCTGGCAAAATCAAATTTCCGACAACTGCTGGGCACCGGAAATATGCAAGCACGACGGGACCTACTGGATCACATATTCTCTGGAACCGGGCTGTGGCCTGCTGAAAAGTGTGACCGGCGCACCGGAAGGACCCTATGCCGACATGGGCCGCGTGGTCATGCGGGGAATAGATTCGGGCTTTTTTGTGGATGACGATGGCACCATGTACCTCGTCTGGCAGAATGGGTGGATCGCACCCTTTACGCCGGACGCTAGATCCTTTGCCAAAGACCCGGTCCTTCTGATCCCCGAAGATGGTCGACAGGTGGGATATGAGGGCGCGGGGATCATAAAAGTGGCGGGTAAATATGTGCTTTACGCTGCGGAATGGAATGGGGATATGCGTATCGACGGGACCTATGACATGATGTATTCAGTGGCAGATTCGCTGTACGGCCCCTACTCGCCCAGAAAGGTCCTGGTGCCCCATGGGGGCCACGGATGCTTGTTCTATGACCATGAAGACAGGCTGCGCTTTACTATGTTCGGAAATGACCGCACGGCTCCTTTCAGCCGAAAGGCCGCCATTGGCACGGTGGAGATCCGAATGGAAAACGGGCGGCTGATCTTGCGCCCGCAGTCGGAGCAGACATAACAAGTTCCCCCAAGTGCCGCCCTGTCGATTCCTCCTGACAGAGCGCGCTTCGATCCCTTCGGCTTTGCCGAAGGGATTTTTGTTGAGCTCACCGCGCCGCCTCCCCGCCGCTCTGGGCGGCGCGGTACTGGGTGGGGGTCATGCCGGTGTGCGTTTTGAAAAAGTTCGAAAAATAGCAGACGCTCTTGAAGTCGAAGAGGCTGGCCACCTCCCGGACGGACAGGTCGGTGGTGCGCAGCACCTTTTTTGCCTCCCGCAGCTTCATGCGGCGGAAGTCCGCCATGGGGCTGACGCCGTACTCCGCCCGGTAGAGCTTTTTGGCGTAGGTCACCGAGAGATGGCAGGTCCGCGCCAGCTGTTCAAGGCTCAGGGTGGAGTGGGTGTGGGCCAGCAGGCAGGCGCGCATCTCCTCCGCAGGGCCCGCCGGCTCCCGGTGGGGCAGGATGGCCTCCCGCTCCGCCGGAAGCGCGCCGCCGAACCGGCTGCGGAACAAAAGCAGCATCAGCTCTTCCAGCCGGTTCTTGATGAGCTGCTCGCAGCCGAAGGCGGCGGAGGCTTTGCGCCGCAGGATGCGGCCGTCCTCCGGGTGAGGCGTCACCTCAAAGCTGCGGTGAGTCTCCTCCACGATGCGCTCCATCAGCTCGCGGCACTCGTCGGAGACGGTCATCAGCAGCTCGTCGAACTTCTCCATCAAGGGCGACGCGCACCGGAAGGAGAACACCCACAGCTCCGTCGGACGCTTGCCGTTGCCGTAGAGCACATGGAACTTGCCCGGGCGGAAAAAGGTGATCTGCCCCTGTTTGAGCTCGTAGAAATCGTTCTTTGTGTAGATGTAGGCGCTGCCCAGCGCCGCGTACTGGAACTCCCAGAAATCGTGGCTCTCGCCCTCAAAGGCGTACTGCCGGTCGATCTCCAACCGGGAGGCGTTCACCACCCGGTCGATGCGAATGGCGTCCCGCAGCAGGATATGCCGGTAATCCTCCATGATGCTGTGTCCTTTTTTATAAATTTTTGTGTCCTTATTTGTATTGTAACTCCCGGCGGCGGCAAATACAATAAGAGCAGAGAGCACGGGGGCGCGCCCCCGCGAGAAAGGAGCGGTCACGATGACCCATCGGGAGAATTTTCTGGCGGCCATGCGCCGCCGGCCCTGCGAGCGGGTGCCCTTTCAGTTCTCCTTCTGCGATTCGCTGAAGGAAGAGCTGGTGCGCCGCTGCGGCACCGACGACGTGGTGCAGGCCTTTGACATGCCGGTGCAGTATGTGGAGCTGCCGCCGCCCGCGGTGATGCCAGACTACACCGCCTACCACAAGAACGCCGCCGAACTGAGCTTCATCGACGAGTGGGGCGTGGGGCACAAGCGGGGCAGCGTGGCCCACTTCACCCATTTTTACTCCCCCATGGCGGACTTCACCACCCCCGAGGAGGTGGAGGCCTACCCCTTCCCCGACGTGCTGAACGAGGCCCGGTGGGCGGATGTGGCCCGTCAGGTGGAGAAGGCCCACGGCGAGGGCCGGGCCGCCGCTTATTTCGCGGTGCAGGTGTTCGAGCCGGCCTGGTATCTGCGGGGGCTGGAGAACATGCTGATGGACTTTCTCACCGACGAGGAGATGGCCGCCGCCTGCATGGACAAGATGTGCCGCATCCAGTGCGAGATCGCCCGGCGGGCGGCCCGCTGCGGGGTGGACATGGTGGTGTTCGGCGACGACGTGGGCAGCCAGCGGTCGCTGATGATGAGCCGGGAGGTCTGGCGGCGCTGGGTCAAGCCCGCCACCGCCGCCACCATCGCCGCCGCCAAGGCGGAAAACCCCGACGTCATTGCCATGTACCACTCCGACGGCGTCATCGACGAAATTATCCCCGAACTCATCGAGATCGGGGTGGAAGTGCTCAACCCGGTGCAGCCGGAGTGCATGGACCCGGTGAAGGTGAAGGAACTGTACGGCGACCGGCTGTCCTTTTTGGGCACGGTGGGCACCCAGACGGTGATGCCCTTCGGCACCCCGGGCGAGGTGCGGGACACGGTGCGCCGAATGATCGAGGCGGTGGGCCGGGGCGGCGGGCTGACCATCGCCCCCACCCACATGCTGGAGCCGGAAGTGCCCTGGGAGAACATCGAGGCCTTCCTTTCGGCGGTGAAGGAGTTTGGCGGCGATTGAACGCAAAAAAAGAGAGCATCCCCGGCGGGATGCTCTCTTTTGTTATGCTTTTTGAAGGGCCAGCGGAGCCACCGCGTAGCCGTCCGCCAGCTGCGCCGGGCCGACGGTCACCGGGATGGGCCGGGCAAAGATGGGGCCTTCCGGCACGAAGGAGTGGTACTCGCCGTTCTCGCCGCAGGGGTCCGCGCCCAGCTTTTCCATCTCGGCCAGCAGCTCCTCGGTGAGGAGCCGGCCGGCGAAATCGGCGGGCAGGCGGCGGGTGTCCGTCACCGTGACGATGGGCTTGAACCCGCTGGCAAGGCACTCCTTCGCCAGCCCCAGCCGCTCCTCCTGCCACAGGGGGAAACAGGCCTCCAGGCCCACGGCCCGGCAGCGGTCGCTGCACCAGTCCAGATGGCCCTGGATGTCGATGTCGCCAAAAACGCAGGCGGCGGCCCCCCGCGTCTTTTCTTCGGCCAGCGCCGCCTCAAAGGCGGCGGCATACTCCGGGCCGGTGGTGCGGATGAGCCGCACCGGCACCCCCACCGACCGCTCCACCTCCGCCAGCACCTCGGCGGGGATACCGTGGAACCAGGGGCGGCCCCGGTCCACGTTGTAGGTGATGAGCAGCGCCTGCAGCTTCATACCGCTTCGCTGGGCGCGGTGGATGGCAAGGACGCTGTCCTTGCCGCCGCTGTAGGAGGCCACAAAGGGCAGCCCAGGAAGAACTTTGTTCATTCGGTTCCTCCTTCCAGAATCTCCATCAGCGCGTCCATGTCCAGACTTTTTTCCAGCTCATCGGCCAGCAGGTCGAACTGGGCGGCCTGAAAGTCCTCGGCGCTCATGCCCTCGGGCACAAGGGCGGCCAGCGCGTCGCGGGTGAGGGTGGCCGCCCCGGGCAGGGCGTCCTCGTCCTCCAGCCGCAGTTCCAGATGGGGCACAACGCCCAGCACCGGCACGCCGCACACCTCTTCCAGCATCCGCCGCCCCTCGCCGAAGGAAGCGGCGTCGCCGTAAAAATCGTTGACGATGAGCCCTTTCACCAGCGCCCGTTCCTCCGGGGCCAGCAGGGCCAGGGTGCCGTAGAGCGCCGCAAAGGCCCCGCCCCGGCGGATGTCCGCCACCAGCAGCACCGGGCAGCGGGCGTAGAGGGCAAAGTCCATGTTCACGATGTCGCCGGTGCGCAGGTTCAGCTCCACCGGGCTGCCCGCGCCCTCGGCCACCACCGCTTCAAAGCGCTGTGCCAGCCGGTCGTAGGCCCGGCGGGCCGCTTCGCGGCAGGCGTCCCGGTCAAAGCGGGGCACGGCCGCGCCGTCCACCACCGTCTCGCAGCCGCCGTGGCGGGGGATGAGCAGCACCGGGTTCATGTCCGGCTCGGGGTCAAGGCCGCAGGCCGCCGCCGCGATGGCCTGGCTGCGGGCCATCCGCCGCCCGTCGGGCAGAAGATGGGCGTTGTCGGAGATGTTCTGAGCCTTGAAGGGGGCTACCCGCACCCCCCGCCGGCGCAGAAGCCGGCAAAGGCCGATGACCAGCGTGCTCTTGCCCACGCCGGAGGCGGTGCCCAGCACCATCAGGGTTTTCGCGTTCTGTTCCATGGCGTTCACCGGGCGGGGTAGTTGCGGCTGACATAGGGCACTTCGTCCACCCCTTCCACCTCGTTGAGGTGGAGGGCCAGATAGAAGAAGTAGCCCGAGAGCAGGTTCGCCAGGTCCAGCAGGCGGTCGGGCACTTCGTGGCCCTTTTCCACCCAGCGGTAAATAAGCCGCACCAGCTGCTTGCCCTGCACCCGAAGCAGATGGGCCACGCAGGCGGCCTCGCACCCCTGGATCAGCACGAACAGCTTGCAGCGCTCGCCGCAGCGCTCCTTCCAGCCGGCGGCCAGCTCCAGCAGGTGGGCGCACTCTTCCTCGGTGACGGTGAGGCGGGTGCGCAGGGTGGGGTTCATGTGGTAGATGAGCTCGCACACCCACAGCAGTTCCGCTTTCAGCGCCTCGTCCTTCACCAGCGAGCGCAAAAGGCCGGTGCGGCTGGTCATCTCGTCGGTGAGCAGCTCAAAGTCGCAGCGCAGGTCCTCGCCCGCGTCGCACAAAAAGGGGTAGGCCTCGTAAGGGCTTCGGTACAGACTCATTTCAGTTCCTCCCATCGCGTCAGCGAGCGGCGCATGTAGCCGCCCACGTCCATCTGATACACCCGGTTCAGCGCCGCCGGGTCAAACTCCGCCGCGGGGCCGAAGTACTGCGCCTGCCCCTCCTCCATGAACAGGAAGAGGTCGGCCAGGTCCAGCGCCAGGTTCACGTCGTGGAGCACCCCCACCACGCAGCGGCCCTCCCCGGCGGCCCATTCCTTCAGTTCCTGCACCAGCTCCACCTGGTATTTCAGGTCCAGGTGGTTGGTGGGCTCGTCCAGCAGGATGACCTGGGGGCACTGGGCAAAGGTGCGGGCCAGAAACACCCGCTGCAGCTGCCCGCCCGAAAGCTCGGTCACCTGCCTGTGACGCAGATGGGCCACGCCGGTGCGCTCCATGCACTCCAGGGCGATGCGTTTGTCCTCCGGCCCGGGGCCGGCAAAAGCGCCCCCCGCCTGGTGGGCGTAGCGCCCCATCAGCACCGTCTCATAGACGGAATAGGAAAAATACACGCTGCTGATCTGGCTCAGCAATGCCACGCTCTGGGCCGCCTGCCGGCGGCTCATGGAGGCGAGGTCCCGGCCCGCCACTGACACGCTGCCCTCGTGGGGCAAAAGGCCCGCCAGCGCCCGCAAAAGGGTGGTCTTGCCGCAGCCGTTGGGCCCCAGGATGCACAGCCGCCCGCCGGAGGGCACCTCGAAGGAGAGGTCTTTCACCACCGGCTCGCCGCCGTAGCCGCAGGTGAGATGTTCCGCTTTAAGCACAGGTCACCGCCTCCTTCGCCCGGCAAAATAGATGTAGATGAAAAAGGGCGCGCCGATCAGCGCCGTGATGGAGCCGATGGGGATCTCCCGCGGGGGCACCAGCGTGCGGGCCGCCAGGTCGCACAGCACCATGAACGCCCCGCCGAAGAGGGCCGCCGCCGGGATGACCCGCCGGTGGGCCGCGCCGAAGAACCGCCGCACCACATGGGGGGCGATGAGGTCCACAAAGCCGATGATGCCCACAAAGGCGGTGGCGGTGCCGGTGAGCACCGCGATGGCCACGATGAGCACCCATTTCATCCGCCGCAGGGCAACGCCCATGGCCTGGGCCTGCTCCTCGCCGAAGGTCATCACGTCCATTTCCCGGGAAAAACGCAGGAAGAACAGGGTGCACAAAAGGGTCACAGGCGCCAGCACCGCCACCTGGCTCCACTCCTTGGAGGAAAAGCTGCCCAGCGTCCACAGGCTGATCTGCTGGGCGTAAAGGGGCGACAGGGTGGAAAGCAGGCTCATGATGGCGTTCAGAAACAGCGAGGCCACCATGCCGGTGAGCACGATGGTGGTGTTGGAGAGGCTGCGGTCCAGCCGGGTGGCAAAGCCCACCACCAGCACCACGGTGGCCAGCGCGAAGCACAGGCTCACCACGGGCAGCAGAAAGGCCCCCAAAAGGCCGGAGGACACCCCCGCCACGATGACCAGCGCCGCACCCAGGCCCGCGCCGGCGGAAACGCCCAGGCCGAAGGGGGAGGCCAGGGGGTTGCGCAGCACGGATTGCATCACTGTGCCGCTGACCGCCAGCCCCGCGCCGGTGAGAAAAGCCATCAGCACCCGGGGCAGCCGCATGTTGAACACGAGGCTGGGGTAGACCGGGTCGATGCTCTCGGGCAGAGGCACGCCGAAGAAGAAGTGGGCGAGGATGGCGCACACTTCGTCGGGAGGTATAAAGACGCTGCCGACCCCGACGCCCAATATGAGGGCGACGAGGGCGGCAGCAGCCAGCACCGACATTTTAGCCGCTGTCTTCATGGGTTATTCCGCAGCGAACAGGTCGGGATAGACGGCCTTGGCCATCTGGTCCAGAGCCTTCACGATGTTGTGGTTGGACAGGGAAGAGGCCATGTTGTCGATGTAAAACACCTGCTGGTCCTTCACGGCGCTCATGCCTTCCCAGCCGCTACGGCCCAGGATCTCGGCCACGGGGTCGTCGATGTAGTTCACGTTGGTGAGGATGACGTCGGGGTCGGCGGTCACGATGGTCTCCGCCTCCACGGCCAGCCAGCCTTCCTGGTCGGCCAGCACGTTCTCAGCGCCGATGAGCTCGATCATCTCGTTCAGGAACACGCCGCTGCCGAAGCTGTACATGCTGGGGGCGGCGCCGATCTCAAAGTAGACGCTCTTCTTGTCGGTCACGGTGGCGCCGATGGCGGCGATGCGGTCCAGCTCGGCCTGCATGTCGGCGATCAGGGTGTCGCCTTCGGCGGTCTTGCCCATGGCGGCGGCGATGAAGGCGATGTCCTCCTGGATGGTGGCGATGCTGTTGGCGGTGGGCACGCACAGCACGCAGACGCCCAGGTCGATCAGCTGCTGGTAGGGGTTGGTCTGGTCATATAGGGTCATGTTGGAGACGAACAGCACGTCCGGCTTCAGGGCGGCCAGCTGCTCCATGTCCGGCTGCATCATGTCGAAGGTGGGCACGTCGGCGGGCAGACCCTCCAGACCCACGCTCTGGGCGTCGTAGCCCACAATGAGGTCGCCGCAGCCCAGGGCCACCAGCGTCTCGGCGATGGACGGAGCCAGCACCACAACGGAGCCGATCTCGTCGGGGATGTTCACCTCAGCGCCGCTGGGGTCGGTGGTGGGCTTTTCGGCAGCGGGAGCCGAAACAGCGGAAGAAGGCGCGGAGACGGACGCGGGCGCGGAAGCGGAGCCGGAAGCCGGCTGGGCAGCGCAGCCCGCGACGCTGGCGGCCATGGCCAGCGCGAGGATGAGACTGAGAATCTTTTTCATGGAATTACCTCCTGTTTTTCGGCAAAAACAAATCACCCTTCCACACACGAAAGGGTGACGTTTGCTGAAAAAACAGTCCAATTCATCCATCGTGAAGTGTACCAAAGCAGGCTCAGCGATCCGACTTAGCGCGCACAGCGCGCATCACGGTGGCGGGACCGTGCGGGATTCTCACCCGACTTCTCTGAACAATGCCTGCCCGTTTATGCGAAAGTGTACTTTGATTTTGCTCTCGTTTTGTGTCCGCGGCAAAAATGCCGCGTGCCATCATTATAAAAAGCAGCGGGCCGCAAGTCAAGTGCGCCCCGGCGCTTTTCAGAAGAACATGCATTCGGTGTAGGCCGAAAAGAACACCTTGCTGGAGGCAAGGTCTATGGTCTGGGCCCTGCGCGCCGTCTCCTCGCAGGGAGCGCGCAGGCCGCCGTCCAGCAGCAGCATCGCCGCGCCCCGCAAGGCCGCGTTGCCCAGGATGCGGGTGCGGGGCACCAGTTCTTGGGGGATAAGGCCGATGGCTCCGGCGTTTTTTACGTCCAGATAGCTGCCGAAGCCCCCGGCGATGGAAAGACTTTCCACCCGGTCAAAGTCCAGCCCGGCGGTCTGGGTCAGGGTGACGAGGCCCGCCGCAACGGCGCTCTTGGCCAGCTGCACCGCCCGCACGTCCTTTTGGGTCAGCTGCACCTTGCCGCAGACGGGCGCGGGCTCCGGGTCCAGCAGGCCGCTCTCGTCCAGGACTTCGGTGGCCAGCAGGCAGGCCAGCGCGTCCACCACGCCGCTGCCGCAGATGCCCTCGGCTTCGCCGCCACCCAGCACATGGGCCGCCAGCGCGCCGTTTTCCACCGTGACGTGGTCCACCGCGCCCGCCCGGCCGGGCATGCCCATGGAAAGGCCCGCCCCCTCAAAGGCGGGGCCGGCGGCGGTGGAGCAGCAGGAGAGCTGCTGCCCGTTCCACAAAGCGATCTCGCCGTTGGTGCCGATGTCCGCCAGCAGATGCACGCCGGACCGTTCGGTCAGGCCGGCGGCCAGCAGGGCGGTGGCGGTGTCCGCCCCCACAAAGGCGGAGATGCACCGGGGCAGATACACCGCCGCGCCGGGGCAGCAAAGGCCCAGGTCCGCGCCGGTGAGCGTTTCTCCGAACAGCCGGTCGGCCTCGAAGGGCGCGTGGGCCAGGCAGTCCGGGTCGGAGCCGGTGAGCAGATAGAGCATGGCGGTGTTGCCGGTGATGACAAGGGCGTCCGGCGCGTCGGGGGCAAGGCCCGCCGCCGCGCACATTTCTGCCAGCAGTTCGTTGATGCCCTCCCGCACGGCCCGGGCCAGCTCTTCGCCCTCGCCTTTACGGGAAGCCTCGATGCGGCTGATGACGTCCGCGCCCCAGCGCCGCTGGGGGTTCATTTTGCCGGCCTGGGCCAGCAGCGCGCCGTCCGGGCCGTAGAGGCAGGCGGCCAGGGTGGTGGTGCCGATGTCCACCGCCGCGCCCGCCCGGCGGAACCTGGGCGCGGGGGCGGGAAGGGCCTCGCTCTCGCCCAGGATAAAGGCGGGGGCGTTTGTGCCGGTGAGCACTTCGCAGTCGCCCAGCGCCCGGGCGCAGCAGGCAAGGCGCACGCCGCGGGCCAGCTCGTCGGCCGAAAGGGCGCGCAGCTCCTCGGGGGAGGGCTCGCTCAAAACACCCCGGGCCACCACCCGGCACTTGCCGCAGCGCCCCGCCCCGCCGCAGGGGGTCTCGGGAGCCGCGTGGGCCGGCAGGCAATCGGTCAGCCGCGCGCCGGTCCCGGCGCGGCAGGCTGTGCCGTTGACGGTGATGGTGACCATGCCGCCCTCACTCTCCTTTTCTGAACAGCACCGCCCCGAAGAAGGTGACGGTGTTCTGCCCGTTGATGTACTTCATGCCCGCCGCCTCGGCCAGTTTGGACACGTCCACGCCGTAGGTCTCCAGCGAGGCCAGGGCCAGGTCCGGGTGGCGGCAGGGTTCGTTCGTGCGCTTGGCGCACACCTGGCACACATGGCAGCCTCCGGCCCCCAGCTGCAGCCAGCGGGGGAACGAGCCTTCCCGCAAAATGCCGGTGAGTTTCTGGCTCAGCCGGCTGCTGCGGGCGGCGGCGTCCATCATGCCCTCAAAGTCGAAGCTGTCCTCCAGCGGGTCCACCGTCTGGTAGACCAGCGCAAAGTCGTAGCTTTGGGCCTCGGCCATCATCTCGTCGATGCCGCCCACGTCCGGCGGGCACATCCAGCAGCGGCCGTAGTTGCCGCAGGCGTTGGTGGCGCACACGTCCCGGAAGGCCCAGTCAAAGCGGATGTCCGCCACCGGCACAAAGGCCGCGCGGAACGCGCCCTCTTCCAGCACACGGAGGCGCAGCGCCTCCATCCATTCGCACTTCATCGTGCGTAGAACTCCGCCACCGCGGCAAAGAACGCGTCGATGTTCTCCCAGCGGGAAAGGAGCGGGATGTCACAGCCGGAGGAGATAACGAAGTTGGGGTATTCCCGGCAGGACTCCATCACCTTGTGGGTGGCGGCGCGGATGGATTCGGGGGTGCCGCCCCGGAACTCGCCGGCGGGGTCCACGTTGCCCATGGCCACGGTGTCGGCGGGGATGTGGGGCATCATTTCGGCCATGTCGATGGCGTTGCCGAAGTGGTAGGCGGCGGCCCCGGTGGAGAGGATGGAGTCGATCTGGCGGATGACCGCGCCGCCGCAGTTGTGGTAAATGACCAGGAAGGAGTCATCCTGCACGGCGTCCACGATCTGCTTGATGTAGGGCGCGGAGAACTCCTCCTCCAGGGCGGGGCTCAGCAGGCCGGCCACCGGCTCGGCGATGACCACGCCGTTGGCGCCCGCCTCTTTGAAGGCGCGGCAGTACTCGGTGATGAAGCGGGTGGATTTTTCCAGCAGGATGTGCACCATGTCCGGCTCGTCGTAGCACAGCACCATGGCTTCGGTCACGTCCATCAGGCGCGCGGCCAGAGAGAAGGGGCCGATGACGCCGGCAAAGACCGGGCGGTCGGTGATGCGCTCGGCCGCCTTGCGGATGGCCTCCACGCACAGGCCGGTGCGGCCCGCGCCCACGGCGGGCACTTCCAGCGCCCGGGCCTCCTCCTCGGTGGTGACGATGCTGCCCACCACGGTGGGCACTTCCTCGTCGGAGAAGCGGATCTCGGAGCCGAAGCACTCAGCCTCCACCGAAAGGTCCATCAGGCTCACGCTGGCGGCGGCGTCGGTGCGCTTTGCCACCAGCTCAATGGCCTCGGCCTGGGCCTCGGCGCTGGAGATAAGCTCGCGCACGGTGATTCCCATCAGCTGCACCGCGGGGAAGGAAAGAACGGGCATAGCCTTCTTGACCGGGGCGTCGCGCAGCGCCTCCAGCCAGGCTTTCATATCACGTTTCATGGCAAAGTCCCTCCGGATATCAGGCGGACGCCTTGCAGATGGAAACGGCGGCGTCGGCAGCGGAAGCAGCGTCGGCGGTGTAGCAGTCGGCGCCGATCTGGTCGCAGAAGGTCTGGGTGACGGGCGCGCCGCCCACCATGATCTTCACCTTGTCGTGGATGCCGGCCTCCTCGGTCTTCTTCACCACTTCCTCCATCATGCCCATGGTGGTGGTGAGCAGGGCGGAGCAGCAGATGATCTGGCAGCCCTGGTTGATGGCGGTCTGCACATAGGTCTCGGGAGGCACGTCGGTGCCCAGGTCGATGACTTCCAGGCCCTTGCCCTCCATCATCATCTTCACCAGGTTCTTGCCGATGTCGTGCAGATCGCCCTTCACGGTGCCGATGCACACCTTGCCCACGGCCTCCACGCCCGCCTGGGCCATCAGAGGCTTGAGCAGCGCGGCGCCCATGTTCATGGCGCGGGCAGCCACCAGCACTTCCGGCACAAACACTTCGTTGTTCTTGAACTTCTCGCCGATCACGCCCATGCCGGCCAGAAGGCCCTCGTCCAGGATCTGCTGCACGGGAATGCCCTCGTCGATGGCCTGCTGCACCAGCTCTTTGACGATCTTGGCTTTGCCCTTCTGAAGATTTTCGGAAATGTCGGTCAGAATGCTCATGGATGCTCTCCTCCGTTGTTTGTTTTGGGGCGGCGTTCGGCCGCATCATTCTGAGTATAGGGTAGCATATCCCCGCCGTCCGGCGCTTGTAATCGCCTGCGATTTTTGGTAATATTTTATCAACATCACAAGACGTTCCAAAAGGAGGGCGGCAGCCGTGGAAAAAACCTTTGACCTTACCCTCGCGCGGGAGTGCGCGGCGGCCTTTTCCGCCTCCAACGGGCTGGGGTGCATCGTGTCGGACAAAAAAGGCGCCACCCTCGCGGAATACGGCTATGGCTGCTCCGCCTGCCGCATCTGCCGGCTGGCGGGAAAGCCGGCGGCCCAGTGTGTGCGGGCCCAGAACTACAGCATGGCCGAGGCCGAGCGCTTTGGCGGGCGGTACATTTATTATTGCCCCATGGGGCTGACCTGCTTTGTGTCGCCCCTTCTGGGCGAGCTGGACAGCTGCGCCCGCATCACGGCGGGGCCGTTCCTGATGGTGGAAAAGGAGGACTTCATCGACTGCGAGCTGATGGCCCTGGAAGAGGAGCAGCGGGCCCGGGTGGTGGCGGAGCTGGAGAATGTGCGGGTCATCCCCACGGCCACGGTGAACCAGATGTCCACGCTGCTGTTCATGGCGGTGGGCTTTATGAACAAGGTGTCGGCCTCGGAGCGGATGCGCCAGGTGCAGTCGGCGGACGCCATCCAGGGCCAGATCAACAGCTACATTCTGCAGCTCAAGCAGGAAGAGCAGCCGCCGCCCTATCCCTTCGCGGTGGAAAAGGCCTTTCTGCGCAGCATCCGCCGCTCGGAAAAGGACCAGGCGCGCAGCCTTTTGAACCAGCTTCTGGGCCACATCCTGCTGGCCACCGGCCAGCAGCTGGACACGGTGAAATCCCGGGTGTGCGAGCTGCTGGCTCTCACCGGGCGGGCGGCGGTGGAGGCGGGCGCGGAGAGCGGCGCCACCCTGCGGCTGTGCCACGAGAGCCGCGGCCGCATCGAGCAGGCGGGGGACATCGAGGCCATGTGCGCCGCGCTGAGCGACGCGGTGAACCGCCTGATGGACAGCGTGTTCCGCTACGCGGACATGCGCCACGCCCATGCCATCCATCTGTGCATGCAGCACACCGAGACCCACTATTATGAAAAGGTCACGCTGGAGCAGCTGGCCCAGCGGGTGTTCCTCTCGCCGGCCTACCTGAGCCGGGTGTTCAAGGAGGAGACGGGCACCGCCTTCAACGACTACCTCAACGCCGTGCGCATCGCCAAGGCGCGGCAGCTTTTGCTCCACGAGGACCTGCGCGTCACCGACGTGGCCAGCGCCGTGGGCTTTGATGACCAGAGCTATTTCACCAAGGTGTTCCGCCGTGTCACCGGCATGACGCCGCTGCGCTACCGCACGCGCTACACCCAGGGAGAGGAATAAACAGGATGCTGGACAAACGGGCCAAAGCGTGATACGCTTGCCGCAGGGGTGCTTTAAAACCCTTGCGGCAATTTTTTTGACAAAAAGGAGAATGGCGTATGGAATATTCCGGCAAATCCCCGGTGCGGGTGGACGAATACCCTCTGTTGGACGGCGCGCGCCATCCCTTTGCGGTGATCTGCCCCGGCGGCGGCTACGAAAAAATTTCCGACCCGCTGGAAGGGGAGGACTTTTCCCGGCGGCTGAACGGGTTGGGCTGCGCGGCCTTTGTGGTGCATTATTCCGTGGGGCAGGCGGCCCGCTTTCCCGCCCCGCTGGACGATCTGGCCGCCGCGGTGCGGGGCATTCTGGACCAGGCGGAGGAACTGAACCTGCGGCCGGAGGGCTACTCGGTGTGGGGCGCGTCCGCCGGCGGACATCTGGCGGCCTGCTTCGGCACCGAACGCCTTGGCTGGAAGAAATACGGCCTGCCCCGGCCAGGGGCGCTGGTGCTGTGCTACCCGGTGGTCACGATGGAGGAACCCCTCACCCACACGGGCAGCCGCCAGCGGCTGTTGGGGCCGGACCCCGACCCGGCGCTGACCGCGGCCACCAGTGTGGAGCAGCAGGTCACGGCGGAGTATCCGCCGGTCTGCCTCTGGTGGGGCGAAGCGGACGCCGCCGTGGACCCCGCCAACAGCCGGATGCTTCTGGCGGCGCTGGAGGCGGCGGGGGTGCGCTGTGAGCACGCGTCCTACCCGGGCGTGGGCCACGGAGTGGGCCTGGGCGAAGGCCTGGCCTGCGCAGGCTGGCCCCGGCGGGCGGTGGATTTCTGGCGCAGCGTCATCGGCTGAAAAAATCATTTAAAAAAGTATTGACAGACCCGAAAAATCCTGCTATAATAAGTCACGCTGCACGACAGAGCAGCGTGAATATTCCTCCTTAGCTCAGTCGGTAGAGCGTGCGGCTGTTAACCGCAATGTCGTTGGTTCGAGTCCAACAGGGGGAGCCAAAAAAGAGCACGTCAAACGACGTGCTCTTTTCTTTTTTGTCCGGCAAGCCCGGGACGGCCGCAAAACCAAGGCGAAGTTTGCGCAAAGATGCCGCCGCCCGCCCTGCAAAAAAGCAGCGCCCCGGCCAAAGGGCCGGGGCGCGGCGTATAGCAGTTAAAAATCACTCTTCCCGGTTGCCGAACTCGCTCAGGCGCAGTTCCGGGTTGTGCTCCTCGGCCCAGGTGATGGCCCAGGGCGAGGTGAACAGCAGGAGCTTGTTGCCCTTCAGGTCCTCGATGCGGCGGGTGTCGCTGGTCAGGTCCAGGGTCTTGGGGTCCAGGTCCTCGTTCTCGATCCAGCGGATGTGCTCATAGGGCAGGTTCTGCATGCGGATGTCCACGTTATACTCGTTGTTCAGCCGATACTCCAGAACCTCGAACTGCAGCACGCCCACAACGCCCACGATGACCTCTTCCATGCCGCCGCCCAGCTCCCGGAAGATCTGGATGGCGCCCTCCTGGGCCACCTGCTCCATGCCCTTCACGAACTGTTTGCGCTTCATGGTGTCCACCTGGGTCACCCGGGCGAAGTGCTCGGGGGCAAAGGTGGGGATGCCCGCGTAGCGGATGGTCTCCTTGCCGGTGCACAGGGTGTCGCCGATGGAGAAGATGCCCGGGTCGAACAGGCCGATGATGTCGCCGGCGTAAGCCTCGTCCACGGTGGCCCGGTCCTGGGCCATCAGCTGGGTGGACTGGGCCAGCTTGATCTTCTTGCCCTGCTGCACATGGGTCACTTCCATGCCGCGCTCAAAGCGGCCGGAGCAGATGCGCATGAAGGCGATGCGGTCCCGGTGGGCCTTGTTCATGTTGGCCTGAATTTTAAAGATGAAGCCGGAGAAGGTCTCCTGGGCCGGTTCCACCGGCACGCCGCCGCTGGTGCGGGGCAGGGGGGAGGGGGCCAGCCGCAGGAATTCTTTCAGAAAAGGCTCCACGCCGAAGTTGGTCAGCGCCGAACCGAAGAACACGGGGCTGAGATTGCCGGTGTTCACCGCGTCCATGTCAAAGTCGTAGCTGGCGCCGTCCAGCAGCTCGATGTCCTCGCTGAGCTTCTCGTGCAGCGGGGCGGTGAGCAGCTCGTCCAGACGGGGGTCGCCCAGCTCCGCCTCGATCTTGTCGAGGATCTTCACGCCGTTGGCCTTGCCGTCGCTCTGGAAGGCCAGGATGTGGCGGCTGGCGCGGTCGAACACGCCCTTGAACTCCTTGCCGCAGCCGATGGGCCAGTTCATGGGATAGGTGCGGATGCCCAGGATGTTCTCGATCTCCTCCATCAGGTCAAAGGGGTCCCGGGCCTCCCGGTCCATCTTGTTGATGAAGGTGAAGATGGGGATGTGGCGCAGGGTGCACACCTTGAACAGTTTGATGGTCTGGGCCTCAACGCCCTTGGCCGCGTCCAGCACCATCACCGCCGCGTCGGCGGCCATCAGAGTGCGGTAGGTGTCCTCGGAAAAGTCCTGGTGGCCGGGGGTGTCCAGAATGTTGACGCACCGGCCGTCGTATTCAAACTGCAGCACGCTGCTGGTGACGGAGATACCGCGCTGCTTTTCAATTTCCATCCAGTCGCTCACCGCGTGGCGGGCGCTCTGTTTGCCCTTCACGCTGCCCGCCTGCTGAATGGCCCCGCCGTAGAGCAGCAGCTTCTCGGTAAGGGTGGTCTTGCCGGCGTCGGGGTGGCTGATGATGGCAAAGGTGCGCCTGCGCGCGATCTCCTGCCGCAGATCGGCCATAGTTTCCTTCCTCCTCTGGTTATATGCGGGGCCCGCGGGCCCCGGTGGTTTCGTAAAAAGTCACAACATTTTAATTCTACCCGTTCAAAGGCCGCTTGGCAAGGGGAACGGGGCATTTTCACTCACTTTTTCAGCACAAAACAGGGCAGCGGCGCGGTGGGCGCCCAGTTGGCGAAACGGCAGGCGAGCACCGTGTACTTCGTCAGGGGCAGGGCGGCGAAAAATTCCTCCACCGCTTTTCTTTCTCCGTCGCCGTTGGGCCCGCCGCTGTAAAGGCAGGCCGCCAGAATGCCTCCGGGCTTCAAAATGTCCAGCGCCGCTTCGAGGGCGGGCAGGCTGCTGGCCGGGGTGGTGAAGAGGGCGTGGTCCGCCCCCGGCAGATAGCCGAAGTTGAACACCACGCAGTCGGCGCTGGCCGGCTCGGCAAACTGGGCCAGCCGGGCGTGGTCCGCCTGCACCGCCCGGGCCATGTCGCCAAAGCCCTCTTTTTCCAGCCGGGCGCGGGTGGCCTCCACCGCCTTTTCCTGCACGTCCAGCGCCAGCACCTTCCCCGACGGCCCCGCCAGCCGGCACAGAAAGGCCGTGTCGTTGCCGTTGCCGCAGGTGGCGTCGATGAAAAAGCCCCCGGCGGCAAGGCGCGAGGCCAGAAATTCGTGGGTCAGGCCCACGGCGCTGGGGTCCGGCGCGCGGCGGCGCAGCCAGATGTCCCCGGCGGGGGCAAAGCCGAATTTTTTCAAAAGGGCCGCCGCGGCCTCACTTGCGGGAGGCGGGGCGGTGTGCAGGCTGGAAGTGCCGAAGCCGCCGGTGGCGTGCAGCGCCTGCTTGAGCAGATAGCTGCCGTAGCCCCGGCCCCGCCAGTCCTTGTGGATGAACAGTTCTTCCACCCGGGTGCCGCCGGGGGAGAGAAGCAGACGGCAAACGCCCACCGCCGCCTGTTCCTTATATAATACAAGGGAGAGGCGGTCGCCCTCCCGAAGTTCGTCGATGCGCATGCGCGCCTCCTCTCGGGCGGTTGCGGGAAATGCGGTTTTGTGGTAGCATATCCACGGAACACCCTGTTTTGCGGGATATTCCTATTATAGCGCGAAACCGGGCGATTTCACAATTCTTTCACTCCGGCTTTGAAGGTTTTTCACCTTTGGCCGATATACTATGGTCAGAACGATCACAGAGGGCTTTTTCGAGGGCGTATCCGCCCCGGCCCGCTGTTTGCCCGAAAGGATGAAGGTTTATGGAAAACAAATGGGAATACGATTACTCCGGTCTCTATCAGAACGGATACAACCCCGCGCCCCCCACGCCCGGCGCCCCCTCCGGCCAGATGCCCGGTGACGGCGGCATGCCCGGCGCCCCGGTGGGCGGCGGCGAGCCTCCCCGCAAAAAGCGGGGCACCGGCAAAAAGGTGCTGGCCGGCGTGCTGGCCCTGGTGCTGGTGGCAGCGGTGAGCTTCGGCGGCGGCTTCGCCGGCTACCTGGTGGCCAGCAAGAACGGCGGCCAGGCGGTGATGTATCAGGCCGCGCCCAGCGGCAGCGCCACCTCCACCTCCTCTTCCGCCGGCAGCCTGGCGGATGTGGCCAGCGCGGTGAGCCCCAGCGTTGTGGTGGTCACCACCGAGCAGATCGTCACCAACAACTACTTCTGGGGCGGCCAGCAGGTGCTCAGCGGCGCCGGCAGCGGCGTCATCCTCACCACCGACGGCTACATCGTCACCAACTACCACGTGGTGGAGGGCGCTCAGCAGGTCACCGTGACCCTGCATGACGATTCCACCTACACCGCCACCGTGGTGGGCAGCGACCAGCAGAGCGACATCGCCCTGCTGAAGATCGAGGCCGACGGCCTGACCCCGGCGGTGCTGGGCGATTCCGACAACGTGCAGGTGGGTGAAGTGGTCATCGCCGTGGGCAACCCCATGGGCACCCTGGGCGGCACCGTCACCGACGGCATCGTCTCCGCTCTGAACCGCGACATCACCGTGGAAGGCAACCAGATGACCCTGATGCAGACCAGCGCGGCCATCAGCCCGGGCAACTCCGGCGGCGGCCTGTTCAACACCAACGGGGAACTGATCGGCATCGTGAACGCCAAATACTCCGATGAGGACGCCGAAGGCCTGGGCTTCGCCATTCCGGTGAACACCATGAAGACCGTCGTGCAGGATCTGCTGGAGAACGGCTACGTCACCGGCCGTCCCGCCTTTGGCATCACCGTCATCACCGTCAGCGACGTGCAGACCGCCATGCAGTACGGTGTGAGCAGCCTGGGCGTTTACGTCAACAGCGTTGACGCCGGCTCCGGCGCCGAGGCCGCCGGCATGAAGGCGGGCGACCGCATCGTGAGCATCGGCAGCCAGCTGGTGGAGACCACCGACGACGTGACCAACGCCCTTAAGTCCTACAACGTGGGCGACGTGGTGGAGGTTCAGGTGGACCGCGGCCGCGAGCTCATCACCCTGCAGGTCACTCTGGGCGAAAAGACCGGCGCATAAAATTCATACGAAAGGCCCCGACACATTCGTGTCGGGGCCTTTTTTCTTTGGGCAGGGCGGCGAAAAGGAACAGGGGCCGCGGAAAAAGGTTTGTGCAATAAAGATAAAAAGTATATATTTTCAAAAATATTCTTGATTTTTCGATATTTATGCATTATTATACATTCAAACAAAAAAGCGGCGAGAGAATATACATTGCGAACAGGCCGCGAAAGGGGAGCTTTGCATGCGACGACGAGGCGGAAAGGACGAATATTTATAAATACGCTTCACCCGGGCCGTCCCCCGGCCCCAAGAAAGAAACGAGGTAAAACATGCATTGCAAAAAGATGATCGGCGCGCTCTGCGCCGGCCTGATGGCGCTGTCCGCCGTGGGCTGCGCCTCCACCCCCGCTTCCACCACCACCCCCGTCTCCGCCTCCGCCGACAACATGAGCACCGGCTCCGGCTTTTCCGTCAGCGTCAAGGTGCCCGACGATTTTGAGGGCGAGCTGAACGGCCGCTGCCTGGTGGCCTTCGCCACCGACACCAGCGAGGCTCAGCCCTACGAGCAGATCGACCTCTACGGCGTGCCGGTGTTCGGCAAGATGGTCTACGGCCTTGAAGCCGGCGACACCATCGAGTTCACCGTAGACGACGAGGAGATCATCGGCTTCCCCTTTGAGCTGGGGGAGCTGCCCGCCCAGGAGTTCTCGGTGCAGGCCTTCTTCATCAAGTACACCAAGTACGAGCGCAGCAACAGCTCCACCATCTGGGGCATGGAGGACATGGGCGGCGGCGGAGACTTCCTCTCCAACCCCGGCAACTACTACAGCGACGTGCAGACCGCCCAGGTGGACGTGACCGCTGACCAGACCATCCAGCTGACCCTCAGCGAGATGCTGCCCCTGCCCGAACTGGAGGAGGGACAGGTGGCCCAGCAGGGCAACTATGAGGACACCGAGCAGGTGAAGTACGTCAAGATCAAGAGCGAGATCATGAGCGAGTTCTGGGGCAGCGACGTCTACATCGGCGCGAATGTGCTGCTGCCTCATAACTACGACCCCGAAAAGGCCTATCCCACCCTTTACTATCAGGGCCACTTCCCCGGCGGCAGCGCGCCTTTGAGCTACGGCACCAACGAGGAGTTCACCGCCTGGTGGGACAGCGGCGAAGCGCCTCAGATGGTGGTCATCACCTTCCGTGACGCCAATATGTTCTACGACACCTCCTACTCTGTGAACAGCGAGAACCTTGGCCCCTGGGGCGACGCCATCCAGCAGGAGCTCATCCCCTACCTGGAAGAGACCTTCAACCTCATCCCCGAATCCTGGGCGCGTCTTTTGTCCGGCGGCTCCACCGGCGGCTGGGAGAGCCTGGCCATGCAGGTGTTCAACCCCGACTTCTACGGCGGCACCTGGAGCCTGTGCCCCGACTCTGTGACCTTTGAGCACTATCAGGTGGTCAACCTCTACGAGGACGACAACGCCTACTACACCGACAACGGCTGGTACAAGGTGGCCCGCCCGGGCAGCGTTGGGCTGGACGGCAACATCAAGTACGCCATGAAGGACGAGAACCTCTACGAGGCCGCGGTGGGCGGCCTGCAGTGCCAGAGCCTGGGCCAGTGGGCCATCTGGGAGGCGGTCTACGGCCCCATGGGCGAGGACGGCTACCCCGAGCGTGTCTATGACCCCCTCACCGGCGACATCAACAAGGACGTGGTGGAGTACTGGGGCGAGCACTATGACCTGACCAAGTACCTGCAGGCCAACTGGTCCGAGATCGGCGAGCAGCTGGTGGGCAAGATCCACATCCGCGGCGGCGACATGGACGCCTACTACCTCAACCAGGCCCAGTACGTCCTGGGCGACTGGCTGGAGACCACCACCGACCCCTACTACGACGGCTACAGCATCACCTTCCCCCGCAAGGGCCACACCGGCAACATCACCAACCAGGAGCTGCTGACCGAGATGGCCGAGCATATGGAGAAGTACGGCCCGTCCAATGTGGACGATATCCTCTTCGGCTGATACCCCCCAAACAAGCAAAAAACATCCCCGGCACCGCTGTGCCGGGGATGTTTTTATACAAACTGGAATATTTTAAAAAGATAATACCAAAATAAGGGAGAAATCAGCGGTCCCAGTCCTCAAAATCCTTGAGGTACACCGATGCGCTGCGGCTCATTTCCCGGGAAAAATCGCTCTCGTACTTGCGGGCGGCGAAGGCGCGCACCCAGGCGTCGAAGTCGAAGGCGGGCTTTTCGTCCGCTGCGGCCCGGGCGTTGAGTGCGGCCCGGTGGGCTTCGGGAGAGTGCTCCGTGTAGGTGTTCTCGCACACCACATACTCCGCGGGCAAGCGGGCAGGCTTGCGCCGGGCCTTCTGCTGGTCTGTGGGGCGGCCGAACACCACCATGGCGGCGGGCACCACGGCGGGGGGCAGGGCCAGCGCCTGGCGCATGGCCTCGCACTGTTCAATGACGTCTCCGATGTAGCAGCTGCCGATGCCAAGGCTTTCCGCGGCGGTCACGGCGTTCTGGGCGGCGATGACCGCGTCGGCGGCAGCCAGCAGCAGGTCGCCGGGGCCGGGGGCGCGAGGGTCCAGGCCCGCCGCCCGGTAACACTGGTTCCAGCGGCGGCAGTCCGCCAGAAACACCAGCACCAGCGGCGCGGCGGCAATGAAGGGCTGGTGGTCGCACAGATCGGCCAGCCGCTCCTTCAATGCCTGGTCGGTCACATCGATGATGGTGTAAAGCTGCTGGCAGCCCGCGGTGGGCGCGTCGAAGGCGGCCTGCAGAATGGCCTGCTTCTCTTCGGCCGTCACCGGTTCGCCGGTGTACACCCGCACGCTTTTGCGCGCCGCCAACTGGCGCAGAACTTCGTTCATGGACAATCCCTCCTTATTATTTTCATTATAATGCGCCGCCGCTGCACGGGTCAACGGGGCGTGGGAAAGGGGCC
This sequence comes from Candidatus Allofournierella merdipullorum, assembly GCF_048426865.1. NCBI lineage: Bacteria > Bacillati > Bacillota > Clostridia > Eubacteriales > Oscillospiraceae > Allofournierella > Candidatus Allofournierella merdipullorum. The sequence goes on along the minus strand of NZ_DBFNWJ010000022.1, from coordinate 3,112 downwards.
CCGCCCCTCTTTGCTGTTTCGTCAAAATGCGCTGCCCGCTGCGGGGTATCATGGCCGTGCGGGCGGTGCCCGACACTATTTTTCCCAATCAATGAGGAACAAGTCGTTGGGCGTGCAGTCCAGCAGCTGGCAAAGGGTCTCGATGCGCTCCAGCTTGATGGAAGAAGTCTCGTTATTGACCATGCGGCTGAAGTTCTGATAACTCATGCCCAGCTGTTTGTAGAGCCAGTATTTCGTTTTGCCCTTCTTTTCCAGCAGGGGCAGAATGTTCAACGTCACCATTGCGCCTTGCCTCACACAAACAATTCCTCATAGGCCACGCCCAAAATCTCCCGCAATGCCCGCAGTTCGTCGGGGTAGATGTGCCGCTGGCCCACCTCGATTTTTGCCAGTGCGCTGCGGGTCACGTCGCACCCGCACACCTGCAGCCGGGCGGCCAGCTGCTCCTGGGAAAAGCCCTTTTTCATGCGCAGGGCGCGAATGTTCTGCCCCAGCGCCCGCTCGTATTCCGCGTTCATTGCCAACACCCCTCGCACTTATATTGGTGCAGTATGTGTTGATTTTAGGAGGCTTAAAAGATAAAATTGCACTTATATAAGTGCAATCGAAAGAGGAGCGGGCCAAATGAAGGAAAATTTCAAAGAAAAAACCTGCTGCTTCACCGGCCACCGGGTCATTCCGACCCGGGCGCTGCCGAGGCTGGTGGAAGAATTGGAACAAACACTGCGGCGGCTCATCGGCGAGGGGGTGCGCTATTTTGGGGCGGGGGGTGCGCTGGGATTCGACACCCTGGCCGCTGGGACGGTGCTGCGGTTGAAAGGGGAGTATCCCGACGTGCGCCTCATCCTGGTGCTGCCCTGCCGGGACCAGACCCGGGGCTGGAAAGAGGCGGATGTGCGCCGATATCGGGATATCCTGAGCCGGGCGGACAAGGTGGTCTACACCGCCGAGCGCTATTCTCCCGGCTGCATGCACCGGCGCAACCGCCATCTGGTGGAAAACAGTTCCGTCTGCGTGGCCTACTGCACCCGCGAGACCGGCGGCAGCGCCTACACGGCGGAGTACGCCCGGCAGCGTGGGCTTCGCCTTGTGCTGCTGGGGGCCGGGGAGTAAACGCCCCTTGCGCCGGCGGCCCTTCTTCCTTATAATGAGGGGGAATGAACCGCCCCGCGGGGCGGTGTGAAAAGGAGACAGCCATGAAACTCATCAGCTGGAACGTGAACGGCCTGCGGGCTGTTTTGAAAAAGGATTTTGCCGCCTCCTTCGCGGCGCTGAACGCCGACGTGTTCTGTGTGCAGGAGACCAAATGCCAGCCCGGCGAGGCGGACTTTGAGCCCGAGGGCTACACTTCGTATTTTTACAGCGCTGAGAAAAAGGGCTATTCCGGCACCGCCTGCTGGAGCCGGGTGCAGCCCCTCTCTGTGAGCTACGGCATCGGCGTGGAGGAGCACAGCCACGAGGGCCGGGCCATCACGCTGGAATTCGAGGGCTTTTATCTGGTGAACGTCTATGTGCCCAACGCCCAGGAGGGCCTGGCCCGCATCGATTACCGCATGCGCTGGGAGGACGACCTGCGGGCGTACCTGTTGGCGCTGGACGCGAAAAAGCCGGTGGTGCTCTGCGGCGATCTGAACGTGGCCCACAACGAAATTGATTTGAAGAACCCCGGCCCCAACCGGGGCAACGCGGGCTTCTCCGACCAGGAGCGGGCCAAGATGACCGAGCTGCTGGCGGCGGGCTTCGCCGACACCTTCCGGGAGAAGTACCCCGACCTCACCGGGGCCTACAGCTGGTGGAGCTACCGCTTCAACGCCCGCAAGAACAACGCGGGGTGGCGCATCGACTACTTCGTGGTCAGCCGCCGGTTGATGGACAAGGTGAAGGTGGCGGCCATCCATCCTGAAATTTTCGGCTCCGACCACTGCCCCGTGGAGCTTGAACTGGACCTGTAAATGCCCGAAAAGCCTTGCGCGTCGGGGCATTATACTGTATAGTTGATACCGTGCCCCCCCTGCGGGCGCGAAACGCGAGTTGAAAAGGAGAAAACGCATGAAAGCGATCATGGATGTATTGCGGGGCGTGGCCATCGGCGTGGCCAATATCATCCCCGGCGTGTCCGGCGGCACCATGGCGGTGTCCATGGGCGTGTACGACAAGATCATCGGCGCGGTGAGCGGCCTGTTCAAGCACTTCAAGCAGAGCATCCTCACCCTGCTGCCCCTGGGTGTGGGCATGGGCGTGGGCATCGTGGCCTTCGGCTACGCCCTGCGCTATCTGCTGGCTGAGCACACCCTGGCCACCTGCCTCACCTTCGTGGGCCTCATCCTGGGCGGCCTGCCCATCCTGTGGGTGCGCTTTAAAGACAGCTACGCCAAAAAGGCCCGCAAGGGCGTGCCTGCCGGCGAGGCCGTCTGCTTCATCGCCCTGCTGGCCTTCGGCGTGGGCATGGCCCTGCTGCAGGGCGGCGACGAGGCGGTCAAGACCCTCACCCTCACCCCCGGCACCGCTCTGTTGCTGGCGGCCCTGGGCCTCATCGCCAGCGCCACCATGGTCATCCCCGGCGTGTCCGGCAGCATGGTGCTGATGGTGCTGGGCTACTACAACACCATCCTGGACCTGGTCACCGGCTGTGTGGACGGCCTCGTGGCGGGCGACTTCGCCCTCATCCTCCACAACGTCAGCCTGCTGCTGCCCTTCGGCGTGGGCGTGGCGCTGGGCATCTTCGCCATCGCCAAGATCATCGAGTACCTCTTTGCCCACTTCCCCAGCCAGACTTTCGCGGGCATCATCGGGCTCATTTTGTCCAGCCCCTTCGCGGTGCTCTACTCCTCCGGCGCGCTGGCCAGCTTCACCGTTCCCGGCCTCATCGTGGGCCTGGTGCTGGGCGCCGCCGGCGCCTGGGTCACCCTGCTGATGGGCAAGGCCGACCCGGAATGACCCCTGTTTCACCCATGGCGCCGCCCCCTTGCGGGGCGGTTTTTTTGTATCGCGCCGGGAAACGCGCCGGGTCGGCCGACCATACAATAGCGGCCAATGGACTGCTGATTGTATGGTTTGAATGTATGCATTTTGTATAAAAAATACCTCGTTTTTGTTTAAAAAATATAAAAAC